>NZ_JASJFF010000196.1:0-20562 GCF_030065435.1 Microcystis sp. M53603_WE2 | reverse complement strand
GGGGCCCCCGAAAACAGGCTTCTGTAAGGTCGCGAAAGTCTGGGGAGAGAACCACCTCTGGGTTGGATTTCGCCAGGAATCTAATTCAAGTGGACTCGTTGAGCCAGAAATTCACAGCAGTGATGCTAGAAGAATCCACGTCGTAAACGGCGTGGGGTATGTCAAAAAAAGCTGGATGCCAACTATCCCTCTTTCATCCCAAAGATAGAGCAAATATTCTCAACAATCAAACTCAGTCAACTGGGCAATAAGTCTCGGAAACCCAAAAGAAAGTTGAGGAAAGTGACAGAAGCGGTTAGGTGAGGATAAAATACCAGTGGTCGCTTTAATATCACCTGAATAGTCGGTTTTTTGTGTCTTTCCCGAGACTATCGGCTGCTACCACTGGTTTGCTGTTGTTTGTTGTTGTAATCCGAGGAAATATAGTTCTTGCGTTCCCAAGCGCCTGAACTGCATTTGTCTCTCTAGTAACAATTGTAACAGACAATACCCATTTTGTGTAAAAAAAAGTAAACAATTTGGTAGAAAATTATTTTTTGCGGTAATCTTCAACCCTCTGAGGACAGCCCCAGATTACCGTTTCCTGTTTGTAAACCACCATACCGGGCTTGGCGCCCTTGGGTTTATAGACGTATTTGGGACGGGTATAGACGACGGGAACCTGTTCACTATGGCGAGCGCGGCTATAATAAGCGGCGTAATCGGCGGCAAATTGCAGATCGGCGGCTTCTGGAACTGTACCGGGGGTTAAACGGAGTAAAACGTGACTACCAGCGATTTCTTGACTATGAAACCAGATATCGTAATCGCTGGCGCTACGAAAAGTTAGCCGATCATTTTGACGGTTATTTCTGCCAATCCATAATTCTACTCCAGAGGGAGTAATAAAGCGCATGGGTTCAGATTCTTTGTTATTCGTCCGATTACGCTGGTAATTGCTTTCTAGATACTTTTGTTGGATTAATTCTTCTTGTATCTCGTCTAATGCCTGTAAATCTTCGCTGCTGCTATAATTTTCTAGTTGACTTAAACTCGATCGCACTTGTTCGAGATAATTAATTTCACTGACCACTTCCTCTAATAAAGGTTCCACCGCTAACCGCGCCCTTTTTAATTTCTGATGTTGTTTATAAAAATATTGGGCATTCTGCACGGGATTTCTTTCGGGATCGAGAGGAATAATTACAGGTGTTCCTGTCTGGAAATCCGCCAAACTAATGCTAGTCATTCCCTGCTGTATTTGCTGCAGATTTGCCATTAATAAATCCCCTTGCTCTTTATAGCGATCAGCATGAGCAGATTCTGCTAGTCTTCTTTGAAATCCTGCGGCTTTGGTTTGCAGTTTAGTCAGTAAAGAGGTGATTTTTTGGCTTAATTTTTGCTGTAGTTGTCGAAAACTTTCTTGATTAATTTGGTCGCTATAATAACGGTTTAATAATTCTTGGACATTTTTAGCCGCCGCCAGCATCTCCCCACCGATAACTGTATAACCTTCGCTTGTCCATCCCGGTTGAAAGGTTTTATTTTCGAGCATTTTTAACCATTCTTGCCAGGCCGAAAAGAGCTTTTCCCAATCATTAGTATCTAACTGATCCGTGTTTAATTTCGGGTTAATTTTGGCTTTTTGCAACAGCGATCGAGCGATGACCGGACTAACACCACGATAGGTACTAACTAACTGTTTTTCGATAGTTTTAGGGATTAAACTAACTCTGGCTTGCCAACTGCTCAAGGATTCTTCTAAACTGGGATTTGTTGCCAATAAAACGGGGGGTAGTTGATAGATTTGTCCCGTTTGTACGGTGCGAACACTAGACTGGGTGGCATTGACTTGATGGGCAACGGTGACAATTTGATTGTCAGCCGCAGTTAAAATAACATTGCTATATTTGCCCATAATTTCTATATACAAATGCCCCAGGGCCGGATCATCGGGACGTTGGGCAAATTGTAGATCGATGACTCTTTCCCACGGGGCAACAAATGCTAATTTTGTCAGGGCAAAACCATTGAGTTGATGACGCAATTGATCGCTGAAAGTGAAGGTATCTGGGACTTTTGGCGGTGGATCACCAATATGCAGCCGCGCCCCTTGGGGATGCCAAGAAATAATTAACCATCCCTTGCGATCGAAGGTTCGTAAATGGAGGGCGATCGTTTGGCGATCAATTTGATACACTTGTTCTAGTCTTGCGGGCAGCCAAGTGGCGGCAATTTCGGCACAAGTGGCGCTGAGGGTGGTAAAGTCTACGGATTGCATTTTCAGGATTCAGCTGTAGGGTGGGTTAGGCGACGGTAACTGCTACAGTTTAGTATTGATTTTGTGTTCGCCGTAACCCACCAAATTATTGCTCCTTTTTTCTCGGTGCTTTAGGTTGGTGCGTTACGCTGCGCTAACGCACCCTACTGGACTGTTTCAGCTAAAATAGGGCAATAGATTTCGGCTTAAAGTCTTAGATTATAGAATTTATAGCATTTTTCTAATACACCAAATTAGCTGAAACAAACCACTACTTTTTACTTTTATAAAAGGGTTTTTTAACGACGGTAGCGGGGTAGGTAGTGCCGCGGATTTCTACTTCGATCGCCTGTCCGATCGAGGCGAAAGGTGTGGGAAGATAGGCTAAAGCGATCGCTGTGTTTAAAGTTGGTGATAAAGTGCCACTGGTGACTTTACCCACCACTTCCCCAGCGAATACTACCGGATAATCGTGACGGGCGATATGTTTGCCGGACATCTGCAATCCCACCAAGCGCCGATTCACACCATTAAGTTTTTGGTCTTCAAGGACATTGCGACCGATAAAATCGCCTTTTTCTGGCAGATGAACCAACCAATTTAAGCCTGCCTCTAGGGGACTCGTGCTATCGTCGATATCCTGTCCATAAAGGGCTAAAGCTGCCTCTAAACGCAGGGTATCCCGCGCTCCTAAACCGCAGGGAGTCACCCCTAAATTTAAGAATTCCGTCCAAAGTCGCTGCCCGATTTCAGGAGCGGCCATAATTTCAAAACCATCTTCTCCCGTGTAACCGGTCCTAGCGATAAAAACTTTTTCCCCGAAAAGCTGGCTTTCCCAGTGATTAAATAGGCCAAAATCGCTTAATTTTTCCCCGACCAAGGGCTGTAAAATTGTGGCCGCCTTGGGTCCTTGCAGGGCAATTAAGACCCTTTCTCGCGATAAATCCTTTAATTTGACCCCCGAACCCTCTAAATTGCCTAAAATCCATTCTCGATCTTTATCGGTGGTTGAGGCATTAACAATTAATACGCCTTGGCTTTCGCTTTGGTAGTAAAAGATAATATCATCGATTATGCCACCGTCCGGGTTAAGTAAAACGCTATATTGTGCTTTTCCTGCCCTTAAACGGGCTAAATTAGAGGGAACTAGGGTTTGGAGAGATTGAACCAGATTATCTCCAGTTAAGATAAATTTGCCCATGTGGGAAATGTCAAACATCCCGACACCATTGCGGACAGCATTATGTTCGATTTTTAGGCCGCTAAACTGTATCGGCATCTCCCAACCCGCAAAAGGGGTAAATTTGCTGGTTTGTTGGGCAATTAGGTCATATAAGGGGGTACGAATAGCGGGGGAAGTTGCTTCTTGGTTAGCCACGGTGATCTCGATCGACTGGTTTTCTGCCTAGACTAGCATAGCAGTTATCAGGAGACAGGAGACTCCGAGACAGGAGACTCCGAGACAGGAGACAGGAGATTATTTTTATTTATACTTCCCACACCCCACACCCCACACCCCACACCCCACACCCCACACCCTACACCCTACACCCTACACCCCACACCCCGCTTCCCCACCTCCCCACACCCCACTTCCCCACTTCCCCACTTCCCAATTCATAATTCCCACTCCCTTAACCTTTCTCGCACCCTGTCAATGGGAATTGCGAAACCGCAGCCCAATTTAACGGCATTTTCTAGGGGTTTAGGAGTGGAGGGATCATCACAAAATAAACTCGCTTGGGAAATCACTCCCACCACTTGATTTTTATCGTTTAAAACTGGACTTCCCGACTGTCCAGAAACGACAAACATGGACAAACTTAAGGATTTTTGGTTATTATCATTAACAGTGCCTTTGCTGACAGTCCAATCTTTTTGATTAAAAGGATTACCGATCGAGATTACTGGTTGATTAGCGGCAATTGGTAGGGGCGCTAAAGCTAAAGGTTTTAAATCTGGGGGGGGATTTTTTACCTCTAATACTGCTAAATCGAGCCAGTCGTTAGGGGGGGTAGTGTGGAGAATTTTAGCTTTTGAACGCTTGGGAATTTTTCCCTGGGGTGGTTGGCTATAATACTCGACAAAAATGCGCGCCCCTGCATCGATTTCTTGACGGTAATTCGTAACCACATGGCGGTTAGTCACGATCCAAGCTGTATCTTGATCTCGTTTTAATAACCAACCAGTGCCGATACCATTGTTATTTTTGCCACGAATGACAATTTTAACAATTGAGCGTTTTAAATTCACCAGAGGATCACTCTTAACACTGGGAATTATCTCTGGCATTTTTAATAATTCGGGATTGTCGTGAATCAATCGCCCCCGTTGAATTTCCTCTAAAATAAATCTAACTTCTGATAAATTGGGATCAATTTCTACGGCCTGCCGACACCAATTTAGACCCTCATCGATCTGACCGTTGTTGATATAGATATAACAGAGATTTTCGTAAATATTAGCATTCTTGGGACTAATTTGGCGCGCCTGTTGAAAAACTGCCATGGCTTCCCCTAGTTTTCCCTGTTCCGCTAAAGCTTTACCTAAATAATTATAAATATCCCCATCTTTAGGGGCGTAAATTAAAGCCTGTCGATATATTTGCTCTGCTTCCTCCCATTTTCCCTGTTTTGCTAGGGTTTCTCCTAATTTTTTGTAGGTTTCACCCTGATTAGGTATCAATTCTAGAGCTTGCTGATAGGCATAACTGGCCTCTGGCCAGAGTTGCTGTTCACTGTAGGCCTTTCCCAGATAAAAATAGGCTTTTCCCTGAGTAGGATCGAGAAAAACCGCTGCTTGCAGAGCTTTCGCCGCCTCATCCCAACGTTGTGAACTATAGAGGGCTTTTCCTAGCTGAAATTGCGCTTTAAAAGTTGGTTTAATGATAATTGCTTTTTGGTAAGCATCGATCGCCTCTGACCATTTTTCCTCCTGCGCGAAGATATCCCCCAAAGCCACTAAATAATTACTTTGGGAGGGTTCCATCGGTGGTTTATTATTAACGATAAAGCCACGATTATATGCTTGTAAGGCTTCAGAATAGCGTTTTTGACTTTGCAAGACCTGAGCGATTTTTATATGGGCTTGGACTGAATTTTCGTGAAAAGATAAAACTGTTCGGTAAGCAGACAGAGCCGATTCCTTCTCCCCCGCGGCCAAAAGTCGATCGCCTTGCCAGAGATAGGCCAAGGCAATAAGATAAAAAATAGCAAAGGGAGCGGCGACGATGAACGCAATAATTAAAAATATTTGCAGGGGTTTGCTAGAATAGCGGCGACCAATTTTAATATCTTTTCTTTTCATTTCTTGGTTAGGATAGACAACAGGCTAGAGGTGGTTCGATAATCGACCTAGACCAATTTAGATGCGCGGGCCGCTTACACATATTTTTCCCCTTTCCTGTTGCCCTTTCCGCAGTTCTGCTCCTCCTTCTTTCTAGGGTGTGGATGTAATTTTGCCCAACTACTTACCGATTACTGCTGCAAGCGCTGGGTAGGATTAACATAGCGTCACCGAAGGAATAGAAACGGAAACGTTCTTGGATAGCTGCTTGATACAATGCCAGTAGTCTTTCCCGTCCGACTAAGGCACTGACTAACATCATCAAACTGGACTTGGGTAGGTGAAAATTAGTGATCATGCCGTCGATAACCCGCCATTGATAACCCGGATAGACAAATAAATTGGTTTTTCCCTGAAAAGCGGTTAATTTATCGCTCTTAGTTTCTTTAATTGCCCCTTCCAAGGCGCGAGCTACCGTGGTTCCTACGGCGATAACCCGGCCACCTCTAGCCTTTGTTTGGGCGATTTTTTCGGCAGTTTCGGCGGAAATCTGCAAAAATTCTTGGTGCATTAGGTGTTCTGTAATATTTTCCACTTCCACGGGACGAAAGGTTCCCACTCCCACATGAAGGGTGATATAGGCGGTATCTATACCCTTCTGGGCGAGCTTATGGAATAATTCGGGAGTAAAATGTAATCCGGCCGTGGGAGCGGCCACAGAACCCTGTTTATAACCGTAAACTGTTTGATAACGGTCTTCTTCCGCCTCTGATTCGGTGACGTAGGGGGGGAATGGAATATGACCGTACTCCTCCAACATATCCCAAAAACTGCGTCCGGGATGACGTTGAAATTCTAGCAGACGACCACTGGTGTTTAGATCTCGATCGATTACTTTCGCTAACCATAATTTTGCTTGGTCTTCCGTTCGCCCTGTTTTCGGATAAAAAAGGACTTCTGAACCGACTTTAAAGCGTTTTCCAGGTTTCACTAGGGATAACCAACGATAGTTATCTTGTTCTTCCAATAGTAATATTTCTATGGGTGCGCCGGTGGTTTTACGTCCAAATAAACGGGCCGGAATCACGCGGGTATCGTTGAGAACCAACAAATCCCCCGGCTCTAACCAAGTGGGTAAATCCCGAAAAATAGCCAAATTATGACTATTAGGAGAATCTAACACCAAAAGACGGGAACTGTCTCGGGGGTCTGCGGGATTTTGGGCAATTAACTCCGGAGGAAGGTGATAATCGTAGCTGGAGAGTGATTGGTCAGGGATCATCGTCGTTATCATCATAAAGATCTTCGCAAAAGTTGGGTAATTCTACCCAGGCGAACTTCACTAAATCGGGGATTTCTCCCCTTGATATCTGGAACGGTTTATCGTCAGACTAGAGATATAACACTAATCGTGACTATTAGCCAACATCCCAGCGGCCACTATGGACTATCTCTATTTTCTTGCTAACGCTAGTCTAACGCTACGAGTCACCGAATACCTGCGATCGATGACTCATCTACCCTCCTCCGTCATGACGGTTATCCATCAGATTAACGGTTGGGTGGTCAAGGTCAAGTTTAATCAAATGCTTACTCCTTGCCAACACGGGGATTTTCGCGCCTACATGAATGAGTTAGGGATTCCCTATCAACCGGAAATGCGTCTCCAGATGGTTTTTTGGAGTTTGGAAACGGGACAATCTCCTATTGATGTCATGCGTCGTTACCAAGTGGCGATCGTGTCCCATGGTACCCCGGATCAGCAAGATATAGAGGTTTTTCGGCAACAATTTACTAAGGGTTTAGGATACTGTCCGGAAACTCTGGCCTAGGGTTTATTTTCTTTCGGGATGCTCTTCGAGGGCAACTACAGGACTCAAATCGTTGATGTGATCAATTAACTGATACAAGCGTCCGTAATTCTTGCCGTTAAAGTAAAAAACTAGACGGGGTAAATGGTGGGTGGAATCCCGACTTTCTCGTTCTAGAATTTGACTAGGTTCGATTTTCCCCTTAACTAGGATATCGCCGAAGTTTTGGTTAATTTGTTCGATCTGTTCCCCGCTTAGTTCGTGATTAAGACGAATAACAAAGGATTCTCCCACAAAACGGCTGGAGTGATACACCCGATAGAAGTGGCGAATTGTTTGACAAGCGTAGTCTAGATCGTTGGTAATAGTATAAAAATTCCGATCTTCGGCGGATATCAGTCCTCTTTTTTGCAGATTTTCACTAATTTGTTCTTGCCAAGTTTGCCAGTAATCCCCATCAGGCTCATCAATTAATACTAGGGGTGCAGGTCCGTATTTACCGGTTTGACAGAGGGTAAGGGTTTCAAAGGCCTCATCTTGGGTGCCGAAACCACCGGGGAATAAAGCTACTGCGTCACTTTCCCGCAGAAAAAATAGTTTTCTGGTAAAGAAATATTTAAAATCGATTAATTTGGCATCATTTATGATATGGGGATTAGCCCCCTGTTCAAAGGGTAGCTGAATATTTAATCCGAAGGAATTTTCCCGTCCAGCACCTTCATTCCCTGCTTGCATGATGCCACCCCCAGCGCCGGTTAACACCATAAAACCGTATTGACTGATACGACGTGCGAACTCTACTGCGAGACGGTATTCACTGCTGTCGGGTTTGATGCGTGCCGAGCCAAAAATGGTAAGTTTACGAATGTGACGGTAGGGGTAAAATACCTGAAATCCCTTTTCTAGATCTTCGATCGCGTAGGTTAAAATTTTCCAATCCAGGCGATCGATTTCCTCCTCGGCAATTCTGACTATTGCTTCCAGAGATCTTTGAATCCATTTACTATCTTTTAAGTGGGGCAAATGTTGCAGCAATTTCAGCAAGTCTTCGGTTAATTCAGAATAGGAATTTTCCATTGGTGGGTTGGGTTTTGGGTTTTAGGGTGTTGGGGTGTTGGGGTTTTAGGGTGTTGGGGAAGATATTTCTTAGTCCCCATTTCCCCATTTAAGTAGGGAGGCACAATTATTTGTAGGATGGGTTAGCGGTAGCGTAACCCATGCGGGCGTTGGGTTTCATGCTTCAACCCAACCTACGTTCATCTTATATTTAATTCCACCCACCTACTTATATGTCCATTAGTTAACTATTCAAAGACTTAAAGATCACTGTTCAGGATTATTTATTGCTTGATTAACTTGGGTGATTTGGGTTTGAAAATATTGTTCACGATAACGGATAGCTTGGGCTAATTTCGCACCTTTTTGGAAAGCGAGTAAAGCTTGGGGATAATTTTTTCTCTCTAGATAAATTTGACCGATTTGATCGTAGGTATTCATTAAACCGTAGTAATTATAACCCAATTCATGGACTTTAATTAATTCTTGATAGATTTGTAAAGCATAATCCACCTGTTGATAACTTTTATAGAGTTCGGCCAACTTATTTAAAGCTTCTCCTGCGGTGCCGTACTGTTGTAAAGCAAAAGCGAGAGAATAGGCTTCTTGAAAGTTTTGGCTGGCTTTATTTGCATCTTTTAAAGCTTGGTAATCTAAACCAATTTGAATTTTTAGAGCGGGGATTAACTGTATTTGCTGATTTCTGATTTGGGTTTCAGCTATTTCTTCTTTAATTTTTACGGCGTTAGCTGGTTGCAGAGATTCTCGATAAATTTCTGCTAGTCTTTGCAAATAAATTCCTTGAGTCAAAGAATTATTCTGCACCTTAGAAATAGTTAATAATTCCTCATAGACTGGAGCTGCTTTTTGATAATCAAAACGGGATAAATGAATTTGACCAAGTTTATTTAAAGTTGCTTCTACTGCCAGATTATCACCAGATTGTCTGGCATTAGCTAGGATTTTATCATAGATAATTATCGCCTCATTAAAAGCTCGTACCTGTTCATAGGATGTACCTAGTAATGCTAATAATTCCCCGTCCATTGTCTGGTTAGTTTCCGCAGTTTTTTGCAGAGCTTTTAAACGAGCAGTAATTAATTTAACATCCTCGGTTCGATCTCGATTCCAAGCTGCTAAACCCACTTTTCCCAAAGATTTTACTTCTTCTTTTGCTCCTAAATAACGATTTAATTTAATCACTTCATACCAGATAGGAAAAGCTTCCTCATTTAATCCCGCATCGTATTTAGCTTGAGCTTCAGCATCGCGTTGATCGATGTATAATAACAGTTGACGACGCTCCAAGGGAGTTAAAGGGCGATCGATTGCGGGTAATAAAGGACTTTTTAGGGGAGTTTCGAGGGGATTGGGTGCAGGGGTTTCTGTTTGTGCTAGGAGAGGAAGGGAAGTACCGATCAAACAGAGCCATAAACTGAGAGAAAAACGTAGCATAATAGATTGATAGGAGCGTAGTAGAGGATGATATTTTGTGATCGATCGATTCTATAAGAGACTGACTGCCGAAAATTTGCGTTTCCCAATTTTGGGTTTAATTGCTAGTTTGATTGTAACCTTTAGTCTGGGGGCCTGTGGTGTCTCCCCGCAAGTTTTAGCAGAACAACGAATGTTTCTACCCCTCTCGGTCGAGTTTTTGGGAGAATATCAATTGCCACAAGCGGATTATCAAGGGACAAGGGTGGGGGGATTATCGGCAATTACCTATGATCGTGCCAATAACCGCTTTTATCTCCTCAGTGATGATCGTTCTCAGAAAGCTCCGGCCCGCTTTTATCGGGCTAGTTTGCAGATAAATGGTGAAAAAATCGAAAAAGTGAATTTAGAGGCAGTCACGTTCCTAAAAGATGGCAAGGGAGAAACGTTTAAAAAGGGATCGATCGACCCGGAAGGTATCGCTTTTTCGCCCCGACAAACTTTGTTTATTTCCAGTGAAGGTGCGGTTAAACAGGGAATTGCTCCTTTTATTGCTGAATTTGATTTGCAGGGACAATTAAAGGAGTCTTTGTTAATTCCTAATCGCTTTTTACCAGATGATACCAATCAAAAAGGAATACAGGATAATTTAGGGTTTGAATCCTTAACTTTAGGGATTACCAGCACTCTCAAAGACGATCCTTTTCGTTTGTTTACTGCCACAGAAAGCGCGTTAATTCAAGATAGTCCCACGGGAAAAAGAGCAGAAAATCTCAGAGTGCGACTTCTTCATTATGTTATTGATCCGATTGGTGCGCCTGTGTTAGTATCAGAACAATTGTATGTGTTAGATGAGCCACCCAGTGGTGCGAGATACTACGGTTTAACGGAATTATTAGCTTTAGAAAAAGAGGGTTATTTTCTCAGTTTAGAGCGAACTTTTGGTTTAGAAGGTTTTGGAGCGAAACTATTTCAGGTAGTTAATGGGAGTGCCACTGATACGTCGAAAATTGCTCGGATACCGGGAGAATTAGAAGCTTTACAGGTGCAACCCTTGCGGAAAAAATTATTACTAGATTTAGGGACTTTAGGGATTGATTTAGATAATTTGGAAGGAATGACCCTCGGTCCAAGATTAGCTGATGGCAGTCGCTCTTTGATTTTAGTCAGTGATGATAATTTTAATCCGAATCAGGTCAATCAGTTTTTACTATTTCGACTCAAGGAAAAATAAACAAGAGATGGTTAATTGCCTCACCGATCCCCTTCTGGGAGAGGGGTTGGGGTGAGGACTACCAATAAAGAAAAAGGGGGTAAATAGCCGGTTTAAAGAGAAAACGGCTGGTTAATAATCACTTTTTTCGATATCTTTGCGAATATCGTTCAGGTCAATATAGCGATCGGTGGCGTTGCGTAATTCCCTAGCGATCATCCCTTCCGTAGAAACTACGGTAATATGAGTATTTTTAGAGCGCAATAGTTCGATCGCTCGTTCAAAATCGCCATCACCGCTAAATAAAATCACTCGATCGTATTGATCGACGGTATTAAACATATCGACGACAATTTCGATATCTAAATTAGCTTTCTGGGAAAACCGACCGGAACTATCATCATAATATTCTTTCAAAATTTTTGTTCTCACCGTATAACCCAAACTAATTAAAGCATCGCGAAAACCTCTTTGATCTTGGGAATCTTTTAAACCCGTGTACCAAAAGGCATTAATTAACATAATATTCGGGTCGTTGGTGAAGTAATTTAACACCTTACGCGGGTCAAAAAACCAACCATTTTTTTGTTGAGCATAAAACATATTATTGCCATCCACAAAAATCGAAAGGCGATCTTTCGGACGGGTGCCACCATTACAATGACAAAGACCGGCTTCTGTCATACAAAATACATACCTAATTTTTTATACAGTTTAACTATAAAATTACTTTTTAGTAATTTTACGGGGGAAAACGACTATTCTTTGGGGAATAGCGGTGATTTGAGAGCAAAAAGATAGCAACTAAAATAAAAATTAGCTTTTTTGTCTAAGTAGGGAGACACAATTATTTGTAGGATGGGTTAGCGGTAGCGTAACCCATGCGGGCGTTGGGTTTCATGCTTCAACCCAACCTACGTTTATCTTATATTTAATTCCACCCACCCACTTAGGAGACAAACTAGATAATAGTTTGGGAATAATTAAAAGTGATAATAGAGGGATTGTACAGTAATCAGGTCATTTTGATAATCTTTCTCGATAGATGGGTATCAATAGGGCTGGTTAGATCAGGTAGGAACACCAATCACTCCAACCTCCAGAATATAGCTTAACATTCTCGTATCCGGCTAGGGTCAGGGAAAAGATATTAACACAGGCTGTCACTCCTGAACCACAGTAGAGGATAATTTCTCGATCGCCTTGCCGCTCTTGCCAACGTTGTGTTTGCAGGTCCTGGGGTTGAGAAAAACCCTGACTATCGGTGACTTCCAACCAGGGATAATTAAGCGCCCCCTCGATGTGACCGGCGATCGGATCGATCGGTTCCCTTTCACCCCGATAGCGATCGCTTTCCCTGGCATCAATTAACACCACTCCCCCTTGCTCTTTTTGCCTTTTTACCTGCTCGATCGTGACTACCCAATCCTGTTGAACTTGGGGGAGAAAAGCGCCGGTTTTCGGCACAGGTATCTGATTAGAGACGGGATAACCGGCATTTAACCAATTTTGCCAACCACCATCGAGAATGCTGACTCGTTCATGGCCCAGATAACGTAATAACCACCAGAGACGACTGGCAAAGGCAAAACGGGAGGAATCGTAGGCGATGACATGGGTTTGACCAGAAATCACCCCTAAAGAGCTTAATTTAGCGGCTATCGTCTGCGGATTCGGTAAAGGATGACGGCCGCCATGAGGGGCAACGGGAGCCGATAAATCGCGATCGAGGTGTAAATAGAAGGCATTTTCAATATGATTGGCTAAATACTCTTGATAACCGAGATCGGGATCGTTTAACTGAAAACGACAGTCAATAACCATCAGATCGGGGCGATCGAGATTAGTCACTAACCAACTAGGAGAAACTAGGGGTGCGATCGGATTCATGGCGGGAAAATTGTTTAATAATTAACAGACAGTTGCGCTGATCTTCGCTGCGAGTATAACTGAGTTGATCGGCGATTTTTTGGAGGATCGGCAGTCCTTGCCCATGACCAGAGAAACTATAGTCATGATAGGCGTTTTTCTCGATAAAGTCCTCTAAATCGAAGGCGGAACCCCGATCCCAGATGCGAATTTCCATCTGGGATCGGGTAATCTCGATCTCGATCTCGATCGGGATTTCGGGAGGTAGGTGTCGGTGAGCGTGACGGACTGCATTGGTAAAACCTTCGGCAAGAGCAAGCTGACACTGGAGCCAGTCTTTTTGGGGAATGCCCGCTGGTTCAAGTTGCTCAAAATATTTTAAAACGGTATCTAAGGACTTGAGATCGCTATCTACCTGAAAAGAAATCTTCACCCCCGGCTTACCTCTCCAATGCCTTACGCTAGAAGTTATACCATTTTTCCCAAACTATGACTGATGTGTTAGCTCGATTCTGGATTTAATCCCTGGTTGAGGGACAAGCAAAGTCATCTGTCAGGGAGTCGGGGGTAGGCAGTAAGATTGAGATAGTCAAGTCACAAAAAAGATGGTACGAATTCTAGTAATTGATGATGATGGAGTAATTCAAACGTTTTTGAGCCGCGCTTTGCGGAAGGAATACGAGGTTTTTATTGCCAGTGATGGGGAAGAAGGATTAAAGCAAGCGGGGCAACTAAAACCAGCGATGATTATTTGTGATTGGATGATGCCGGGGATCGATGGGTTGGAAGTTTGCCGGCAAATTAAGCTCAATCCCCAACTGTCAACGACTTTTTTTATCCTCTTAACTTCTTTGGGATCGGTGGAGGATCGGGTCAAGGGATTGGATGCGGGGGCAGATGATTTTTTGTGTAAACCGATCGAGATTAATGAGTTAAGAGCGCGCGTGCGGGCGGGAATTCGTTTGCATCAATTAAGTCATGATCTGCAAGCGCAAAAACAATTACTAGAAATGGAGTTAGCGGAGGCGGCGGAATATGTGCGATCGCTGTTACCAGAACCTTTTATTTCTCCCAAACTTGCTATCGATTTTCGCTTCCTTCCTTCTCGTCAATTGGGGGGCGATGGTTTTGATTATTATTGGTTAGATAATGACCATTTGGTGTTATATCTTTTAGATGTGGCAGGCCATCGTTTGCGAGCGGCTTTACCTTCCCTTTCGGTGATTAATTTACTCCGTTCCCGTGGTTTAACTCAGGTGAATTACTATCAACCTAATCAGGTTTTACATGGGTTAAATCAAGTTTATCAAATCAGTCCTAAGAATGATAAATATTTTACTATCTGGTACGGAATTTATGATCAGAAACAACAACAGTTAACCTATGCCAGTGCCGGTCATCCCCCGGCAGTTCTCCTGACTCAAAAACCTTTTGGACAGATGATTGAAACCAGACTGAAAGCCCCCGGTTTTCCCATCGGAATGTTTCCGGAAGCAGAATATATCAATCAGGTTCAATCCCTGAATTTCTCCAGTAGCCTTTATCTTTTTAGCGATGGAATTTACGAGATCGATTGTGCTGATGGTAGGATGTGGGGACTAGAAAACTTTATTCAATCTTTACGAAATTATCACTGTAATTCTGCTAAAAATCTTGATAATTTTATTGAAAAAATTCAAGCTTTACAATTTGATGGTAATTTTAGGGATGATCTTTCGATCATGCAGGTGGATTTTCGTTAATTAACTTCCGAGGATTTTTTGTTCTAATTCTTCTCGGTTATTAAAAATTTCAAAAACTCGATCCATATCGGTCAATTCAAACAACATTTTTATCTGCTCATTAATCGAGCAGATCAATAGTTTACCCCCCGCAGAACGCACGGTTTTCAAGGATAAAACCAGCGCCCCTAAACCAGAGCTATCCATAAAGGTGACATCCTGGAAATCAACGATAATCACCTCTGAACCTCCCTGCACTGCTTCGGCAATTTCTTGGCGAAATTGGCTGGCTTGGTTGCCATCTAAAATACCCGATGGCTGCATAACTTTAATCGCAGAACTCATAAAAAAAAGGAAAAATTAAAGGTTTTCTAGCTTCTTACTAATAACTGCTCGCTGAAATCTGCTGACAGCAGCGAATCTTTAACTATTTTTAACATATTAGGGTCAAGAAAAGCGCAAAATTAAAAATAGGAATTTTTGAAACTGCATGGAAAGTTACGATGTCATCCTCATCGGTGCGGGGCATAATGGTTTAGTTTGTGCCGCCTATCTCCTCAAAGCCGGTTATCGCGTCCTGCTTCTGGAACAGCGTAGCGTACCAGGAGGAGCGGCAACCACAGAAGCGGTTATCCCAGATCTAGCCCCCGATTTTAAGTTTAATCTCTGTGCGATCGATCACGAATTTATTTTTTTGGGGCCGGTAATTGAGGAATTGGAGCTAAAACGCCACGGATTAGAGTATTTATTCTTCGATCCTACCGTTTTCTGTCCCCATCCCTCCGGCCAATATTTTCTTTCCTATCGCTCTCTGGAAAAAACTCACGCCGCAATTGCCCAGTTTTCTCGGCGAGATGCCGATCGCTACCTTCAGTTTATCGACTATTGGGCACAGTTGCTGAATGCGATCGGTCCTTGGTTTAACGCTCCGCCTCAAGATTTGCTCAGAATTGCCCGCAATTATAACTCTAGTGCCTTAGCTAGTGTCTGGAAAGCGATCGGCTCGAAAAAGAAACTGCTCGACTTCATCCGCACGATGATTACTTCCCCCGAAGATGTCCTCAATGAGTGGTTTGAGAGCGAATTTGTCAAAGCACCCCTGGCTCGTCTAGCGGCAGAAATTGGCGCTCCTCCCTCCCAAAAAGGCATTACCTCCGGGATGATGATGATGGCGATGCGTCACTCCCCCGGGGTGGCTCGCCCTCGTGGTGGTACAGGCGCACTAACAGAGGCTCTGGTGAAATGTGTTGTTAGTCTCGGTGGGGTGATTTTAACCGAGCAGAAGGTTAAACAGATTCTAATTGAGGAAGGAGAAGCGATCGGGGTTAGGGTGGACTCTGGACAGGAATATCTGGCAAAAGCGGGTGTTATCTCTAATATTGACGCTAGACGAGTTTTTTTACAGTTAGTCGCCTCCGCCGATGTGGATGCCGCCGATCCGGAATTGCGAGAAAGGGTAGAACGGCGAATTGTCAATAACAATGAAACAATTCTTAAAATTGATTGCGCCCTCGCCGAAGCACCAAGGTTCGAGGCTTACGATCACAAAGAGGAGTATTTACAGGGAACGATTCTCATCGCCGATTCCGTGCGTCACGTTGAACAGGCCCACGCTTTAACGATTTTGGGGCAGATTCCCGACGAAAATCCCTCGATGTACCTAGATATACCCACTATTCTCGATCCCTCCATGGCTCCCCAGGGCAAGCATACCCTCTGGATCGAATTTTTTGCCCCCTATCAGATTGCCGGGGCCGAGGGAACAGGATTAAACGGCACGGGATGGACGGAAGAATTAAAAAATCGCGTGGCCGATCGAGTTCTTGATAAACTGGCCGATTATGCCCCAAATCTCAAATCCGCCATTATTGCCCGTCGGGTGGAAAGTCCGGCCGAATTAGCTAATCGTTTGGGTTCCTATAAAGGTAATTACTATCATCTTGATATGACCTTAGATCAGATGATTTTCCTGCGTCCTTTGCCGGAAATAGCTAACTACAAAACCCCAATTAAAAACCTTTATTTAACTGGGGCAGGAACTCACCCCGGCGGCTCAATTTCGGGAATGCCGGGGCGCAATTGCGCCCAGGTTTTCCTGCGGGATCGAAGCACTTTTCTGCAAAGATTATTCAACTAATACTAAATCCGTTGAGTATAGGCTACATATTAGGACAGGCACTCATGCAAAAGGGAGAATAAATAATCAGTTTTTAATAACCGGATTTACTATGACAACAATTTTTGATTTTTGCAGGAGAGCTATCGAGTCGAGGAATACTCGTAGTCTTCGATAATATGGAGAAGTCGCATGGCTGAACTACAGGATTCTTCTAAAATTTCCTGTTTCTCCTGAGAATCTTCGATTAAATCTTCAGATACTAGACGCAGAGAACCTAAAAGACTATTAAGACTGCTTCTCGCTTCGTAGGATAAATAAGCTTTTCTTTTTTGCTCATCTTCCCTATTCTTAGAGTCGGCCTCTTTGCTATCACTGAATTGCAGAGCGTGTAAACGGGCATAATGACCACCTTGAGCTAATAATTCCTCATGATTGCCGATTTCTGCCACTTTTCCCTTGTCCAGCACCACAATTTGATAGGCTTTTTGAACAGTGGAAAGACGGTGAGCGATCACAAGAGTAGTCCGCTCGCGACAGAGTTCGTCGATCGCTTCCTGTACTAAACGCTCAGAAATTGTATCCAAAGCACTGGTGGCTTCATCGAGAATGAGAATATCCGGCTCTCGCAGTAAGGCACGAGCGATCGCTAATCTTTGTTTTTGTCCCCCCGAAAGTCTCACTCCCCGATCGCCAATTTCCGTATCCAGTCCTTCCGGCAGTTTGGAGATAAACTCGTAGGCATTCGCCCTTTTTGTCGCTGCTAAAATTTCTGCATCACTAACATCGCTTAATCCGTAGGCAATATTAAAACGGAGAGAATTATTAAAGAGAAAAGTGTCTTGACTGACTATTCCCATGGCTTTTCTCAGAGATTTGATCTCATAATCCCGTAAATCGTGACCATCAAACAGAATTCTCCCGGCTGTAGGATCATAAAAGCGTGGTAATAAATCAGCAATTGTCGATTTTCCCGCCCCCGAAGCACCAACAAGAGCGATCATTTTTCCTTTTGGAATCCAAAGATCGATGCCCTTGAGAACTAATTCTTGATGACCAGGATAGGAAAATTGGACGTTATCAAAATGAATACCTGTCTCTAATCTTTGATAGGGAATAGAGCCATTGCTCATAAATGGTTTATTCTCTCGAATGAGAAAGTCCGCTACCACCTCTACTGCGGAAACATCACCCAATAGACTACTCCTAGCACTGTTAATTTGACTAACTATCGGCAGGGCCCGGAAAAGTACATAGAGATAGGTTAATAAAATCGTCGCTAAAGCTTGGATTTGTTCATTAAAAAGATAACGACCAGCAATGATAATTAAAGCAATAATAATTACCCCACCGATCTCATTGAGCGGAGCGATTACAGCATTATTAATCTGGGCATCTAAACCCGCTTTCTCCCGGGCTTCGATATCTTCCACGATAGATTCTAATTCGTATCTCTCATTGCCTACCGCTTTAATTAGGCGAATTCCCGTTAACAGTTCCAACAGTTTATTAGTTTGCTGTTTAGCCGTTACGGTGATAATCTCTCCAAACTTTTTCGATCTCTTGACAAAGTATTGATTAAGCAGACCTAAAAAGCCACCCAAAACACTTGAAAGAATAGTTAATTGCCAAGAAATTGATAATAAAATAACTAAGTACATGAAAGCTGTAGCGATAATCTTAATCAGGTTTATGTAATTTCTAATTGATGCTACAGCCCGATTAATCTCCGACATGAAACGATTAAAAATATCTCCTATTTTACTTTTTACATAATAATCTATATCCACTTCTAGCAGCAGAATAACTGAATCAATTCGCATATCTTTTGCCATAATTAAAGACAAGTAAGTGCCTAGCAAATTACTGACAAAATTGGTAATGTGCTTGAGAATTAAAATTCCTAATATCGCCGCAAACATCCAGAAAAAACGAGTATCGACCGAGAAAACCTCGAAAACGGAGAGCAGCTTTTTGATAATTTGGGGGGCATTTTTTAAGATATCATTTTCGGGATTAATAAAAGAAATTAGCAAAGGGATAACTAAAATAGCTCCTACCCCATTAAATACGGTACTGACAAAGCCGATAACAATGCTGGAAACCACTAATACCCAGTGTTTCAGCGTATATTTAAGGAGAATTTGCTTAGGATTCATCGCTATAAGTAAGAAAGTAAATAGTCAACGGTCAATTATCCTACTCGCTACAATCTAATATTTCCCTTCCAGAGAAGTAATTATGCCAGAGAGAGTTGTCGCCATGGCGGTGGTACTATAGGAGGCGATACAGCGCTCTCTCGCTTTTAGTCCTCGTGCATTAGCCGAGTCGAGATGATTAAAAACTTCTCTAATTATGACAGCTAGTTGCTCTGGCGATCGAGGTTCGACTAAATAGCCAATATCAGCTAAAATTTCGGGAATATCTGCCACTTTAGTGGAAATAATCGGTTTAGCCATCGCCATACCATCGGTGAGTTTAATCGGAAATTGGGCGTTAGCCGTAGCTTCATCCCTCTGGGGAACGATAATAGCATGGGCAGCGGCAATAACTTCCGGCATTCGCTCGAGCGGTTGAGCAGGTAAATGAATTAACCAAGGTTGACCTTTTTCTAGCAAACTATCCAGATAACCATCCCCGATTTGGCGACCTCCCACCACCACCAATTTAAAATCAGGATCACCAATTTGATCTAAAGCGATTAAGACATCTTCTAAACCTTTGTGAGGTCTAGCTGTACCCGGGAACATTAAGACTTTATACGCGGATAAACCGTATTTTTGACGACAAGCGACAGGATCATAGAGATTGGGATCGAAAAGTTGCGTATCCTTGCCATTCGGTAAATAAATCCCCCCATAACGCTTTTGCAAAAATTGATTATTAACCGTCACCGCATCAGCGCGGTTAATTAAATTTTCCATCCAACGCAGATAAAGAGGGTGATTCGGATCCCTAAGCGCACCATTTTTTTTGAGGATATCCCTAGCTAATTGTCGAGGATAAGGACGATAGGACCATCGATCGCCACCAAACCAACTCATTTCCCAATCGTCAATATCGAGAATTAGGGGACGTGGGGAAAAAAAACGTTTCAGTAGGCCGACGCCAAAACTGGTGGGACGGGGTTTAACCGCATAGATAATCTCTCCGGAGAGGCGATCGAGTAAAGTTTTGATCTGGCCAAAAAACTGGGGATAATTATTGCCTTTGACCGATATCACGGGTAAATTCTGCGGTGGGGTTGGATAGATTTCCCGGCCAAAAATCGGGCCATAGACCGTCACCTGACAGTTTAGCTGTTGCAAGACTTGAGCAATCAAATAGACTCTTGTGCCACCACCACCGGATAAATCTGGTGCTAAAACAGAGATTTTTTTGTTCACGATCGCCGCTCAATCCAGATTATCTAGCACGATAGGAGAATGTTAATCAATGTTAACGTTTTTGTCAATCTTAGGCGAACTTAACATTAATGCCCCCCAGATATAGACTAGACAAAGAAAATTAACATATACATTGCCGAGACGACTAACTGAGTAAACATCACCGGTAAACCGTAGCGCAGAAAGGTATGAAAGCTAATTTTGCCCCCGTGTTGTTCAGCGATGCCGGCGGCGACAATATTAGAAGAAGCCCCCACTAAAGTACCATTACCTCCTAGGGTGGCTCCATACATCATCGCATAGAAAAGCGGTAAAACTTCCGGGGGAAAAGAACCGGCATAATCGGGGGAAAGAACTTCGGTCCCGACTAAATTAACATTAACAAGGTACTGTTTCAGTAGTGGAACCATGGCCACCACTAGGGGAATATTC
>NZ_JASJFF010000573.1:0-1468 GCF_030065435.1 Microcystis sp. M53603_WE2 | reverse complement strand
GAAACTCTTGATGTAATTCTGCTCGATCGGGATAAGTTGCCAGTAGCTCAATCACTCGACGAACCGTAAGGCGAAGATTACGGATGCAGGGTTGCCCATTCATACGGTTTGGATTGCTCGTAATACGATCTAGTTTCATTAAAGTAATTCTATTTCTTCATGATCATTTTAACCTTTAGCGGGGGTAAGCAATGCTTGAAAGACATCCTCCACATATCCATTTTCCGTCATCAGATAAACCGTCACCCATACTATCTTTATATCACGTCCAAAAGCCTGTTAGTCAGATTAGCCCACACCACACTTAAACCCACAACTTCAATCAATGGGCATGGTGCGTTCCCCAAAAATCGATCGCTGGAGCAGTGGGACTTGCATTAGGGAACGCACCCTACAAGAGATGCGTACTGCTACGCAGTGCCTTCGGCATCGCACTGATGCTTTTAGAATCGCAATACCTCATAGCGTTCCTCCCGAAAACAGCCAAAACAGCCATACAACATAATGAAGGATCACGATCGCCCAAAAAGTGACTTGATAAGACTTTTTCTGACCTTTATGGCGCAATATTCGCTGGGCAATAAACCCGCCCAACCATCCACCTGCAAGTTCACACAGATGTAGCGTTTGTTCAGAAGTTCGCCAATCCTTTCGTTTAGCACGAGATTTATCATCTGCGTATAGAGCGTAAGTCACTAAACTCATTACGGGATAAAGAATCAGTGGAATGGGATTGCGTGTCGTCCATGTAAAATGAATAGCTCCAAACAAAGGCAGAAGCGACAACAGAACTACCTCAACTATCGGAAAGCTTGAAATGATGGCATCAGAGGGTTTAGTTCGACTACTTGAAGGTTCTGACTTGTTTCTTGCTCCCAGAATAAATGCGTTGTAAGCTCGAACTTTGCCATCTGAGTCAACTATGCAGTGGTAATAAATCGTGTCGTTTTCTTGTGGACGACGGGTTGCATCTTTAACTTCAGAAATATGCAAAAAAACTTCTTGACTCCCATCAACGGGTTGAATAAAACCAAATCCACGCTCATCTTTCCATTTTGTAAGCTTTCCACTGCGGAGACCGGATTGCATAAAAAATCTCAATAACGAAAACTTTGTGGTTCTAACAAATCATCTTCAAGGACAGCCACAATCAAAAAACGAAGCAGCCCAACTACATATTATAGGTCAACTTTCTGCATAAAACTCTCTGAGGCAACGATATGGTTCAACTTTCGGTATATCACTCCATTTAGGTGCGATTGCCAGAACTTTTTCCCATATCACGCCCAAAAGCGTGTTAGCCAGATTAGCATATTGCCAAAAACCTTGTTTAACTAAATTCCTGACAATTAGGCTCATTCTAGCGATGATTCTTCGATCTGACCGCACCCATTGACAAAAATTTACAATTATTCGACCTTTAGCGATCGCTATCGGGGGATAGTTGTTTTTTGTTACAGCAGTGGGG
>NZ_JASJFF010001195.1:0-1219 GCF_030065435.1 Microcystis sp. M53603_WE2 | reverse complement strand
GGTCGTGGGATTGGGAACTGGTTCAACGACGGCCTACGCGATCGAGTATCTGGGCGCTAGACTGCAAAGCGGGGAAATCAGCAATATTGTCGGGGTTCCCACTTCTTTTCAAGCGCAAGTTTTGGCCAGGAAGTACGGAATTCCCCTCACTACCCTCGATGTCATCGCAAAGATGGATATCGCTATCGATGGGGCCGATGAGGTGGATCCCCAGAAAAACCTGATTAAAGGCGGCGGTGCTGCCCATACTCAGGAGAAAATTGTCGATAGTCTCGCCGATATTTTTGTCGTGGTAGTGGATGGCAATAAGCTGGTGGACAAGTTGGGATCGACTTTTCTTTTGCCGGTGGAAGTGTTACCCATGGCCATGACTCCGGTGATGCGAAAATTGGAGGCACTCGGTGGTAAACCTTCTCTCCGCATGGGAGTGAAAAAAGCTGGCCCCGTGGTGACAGATCAAGGCAATTTAGTTATCGATGTTAAATTTGATAGTATCGATGATCCGGCTGATTTGGAAAGAACTATTAATAATATGCCGGGGGTTTTAGAAAATGGTTTATTTGTCGGGGTTGCTGATCTGATTCTCGTCGGTGAAATTATTGACGGTAAGCCGGTAGTGCGCGAGATTAGGTAGGATTAATTATTCTTAATCTAACAGTGAAACAGGCCTGCGGCCTGTTTTGTTATTATGGGTATATACAGACAAAGAAAAAAGTCAAGGACGTTTTACCAGACCCATCGTTAGGGGGAATCGAGCAATTTTGGCTCAAATAATATTTGCTTTTAGCTAATAACAAATCTCTAGCTATTGCCAGAAGTCAATACCTTCGAGAGTTAACCCTCAGAATCGGAATTACCTGAAGCTAGGCAAGGGAGGTGATGTCGAGATGATTACACGAGATATCCCCAAAAGCGACAACCCAATCACGGTCTGCTTTTCTCATCTATACTAATAAAAATAGTTCGATAGCTGAACTGTATGTCTTTCGTTACTAATTCAATTTCATCGAAAAACTATGGGAGAATTATAGCGGTGTGCAGTCGTATGAGGTACAGTGTCACGAGCTATAAACCATGCTAGTGGGACTTAAACGCCAAATAAAGATCAAATCGAGTATAATCGTTAAAGAGTAAGCACTTTACGTTGAAAGATCAGCGATGAAAGAGACAACCCCAGCCGCAATGCCCCCATGCTTTGACCGATGGTGTCGGCGGTTTG
>NZ_JASJFF010000080.1:0-1852 GCF_030065435.1 Microcystis sp. M53603_WE2 | reverse complement strand
CCCAACGCCCGCATGGGTTACGCTACCGCTAACCCATCCTACAAATAATTGTGCCTACCTACTTAACTGCTTTAGTAAACCTCTTGCATAATTAATTTTTCAGGGTTCAAAAACGGCAAAAATAAGAATTAAATTGCATAAAATCTGTAAATAGACCATTTAACTGATTATTATTCATTCTTAATTCTCCTGACTACTGACTACTGGCTACTGATTCCTAATCCTAACAACAATTTTTGATTTTTACAAGAGGTCTAATATGTTTCAAAATAGCTCTAGGGAAGTTAATGTTCTCCCAGTGGACGAACATAATCAAAAATTAGTTAATTATGTTCATCCTGCCGATTGGGTCAATCCACAACCCCAAGATTGTTATGATTTAGTCGTCATCGGTGCGGGTACTGCGGGTTTAGTTGTAGCGGCGGGGGCGGCGGGTTTAGATATAGGTTTAAAAGTGGCTTTAGTGGAAAAACATCTCATGGGGGGAGATTGCCTCAATTTCGGTTGTGTTCCTTCTAAATGTCTGATTCGTTCCTCTAGAATTATCGGGGAAATTGAGAAAGCCAAAAAATTAGGAATTAATATTGGGGATACTAGGGTAGATTTTGCCAGAGTCATGACCAGAATGCGGCAAATTCGCGCCGATATTAGTCATCATGATTCGGTGCAACGTTTCCAAAAACTAGGTATCGATGTCTTCTTCGGTAGCGCTCGTTTTTTAGGACAAAATGCCGTGGCAGTGGCGGGAAAAACTCTCGCTTATAAAAAAGCCGTCATTGCCACTGGTGCTGGGGCCTTTCATCCCGATATCCCCGGACTAAAAGAAGCGGGATTTTATACCAATGAAACAATTTTTTCCCTCACAGAATTACCTCCTCGATTAGCTATTATCGGTGGCGGGCCGCTTGGTTGTGAATTAGCCCAAGCTTTTCAACGGTTAGGCGCGCAGGTGATTTTATTTCATAATCATTCCCATCTTTTGAATAAAGAAGACCGAGAAGCGACCGAAATTATTGAGAATGCTTTGCTGCGGGAAGGAATGCAATTAATTCTCTCTTGCCAAATTGAACGGGTGACAAAAAATGAGCAGGGTAAAACCATTGAATATACTAGCAACGGTCAAGGAGCAACTATCACCGTTGACGAGATTTTAGTCGGTGCTGGCCGGGAGCCTAATGTGTCAGGATTAAATTTAGAAGCGGTAGCCGTGGAATACGATACTCGTCGGGGAGTCAAAGTTAATGATTATCTGCAAACTACTAACCCGAAAATTTATGCGGCCGGTGATATCTGTATGGATTGGAAATTTACCCATGCTGCCGATGCAGCCGCCCGTATTGTGATTAAAAATACTCTTTTTTCTCCCTTCGGTTTCGGACGCTATAAGCTCAGTAATTTAGTTATGCCTTGGGTCACTTATACCGACCCAGAAATCGCCCATGTGGGCATGGATGAAACCCAAGCACAGACCCGGGGATTGGTCACTAATACTATTAAAATTCCTTTGAGTATAGTCGATCGAGCTATCGCTGATGGGGAAACAGCAGGTTTTTTAAAAATTATTCACAAACAAGGTTCCGACCAAATTTTAGAGGCCACTATCGTCGCCTCCCACGCCGGTGAGATGATTTCCGAAATTACCACCGCTATGGTTGCCAAAATCGGACTGAGTAAACTCTCTACTGTTATTCATCCCTATCCCACCCAAGCGGAAGCGATTAAAAAGGCCGCCGATGCCTATCGTCGAACTCTCCTGACTCCTAATAGTCGAAAATTCTTGGCATTGTTGACTAAATTATCCCGTTAAAATCAGTTATCAGTTATCAGTTATCAGTTATCAGTTATCAGTTAT
>NZ_JASJFF010000606.1:0-9043 GCF_030065435.1 Microcystis sp. M53603_WE2 | reverse complement strand
GATAATGCCAAAATGCGTTATATTCGATCGCTTTTTTATGTCAATAATCAAGGATTACAAAAACGCTTACTCAATCTACAAGGTTCGATTATAGATTGTCAATTTAATGCCACCGGTAGTGATTTGTATTGTTTGTTAACCGAGTTAGTTACTAACAGTCAAGAGTACAAAGAAAAACCCTATTTTGCTAAAATAGATGTGAAGACCGGTCAAGTGACTCCCCTACTGGAATTAGCCGATTATCGTGATATTCACATTAGTTTATCTCCCGATGGTTTAGCAATTATTTTTGATCAACTTCGCATCAGTTATGATACTAATCCTACTAATCCCTTGACTACCGATTCGGGAGAAACAATTATCGGTGGTCGTTTGTGGATGTTAATTCCTCCCCTACAAGATGGAGTAAAAGCCAGTAAATCTGATTTAATTGAATTACCTCTAGCGGGAATTCGTCCCCAGTGGATGCCGTAGAATTTCATCATTAAGTTAGGAATTATTTCGATGCTGTCAAACTCAGAAAAATTAGCCAAATTGCGTCAGTATTTTGTTAGTGGTGCCACTCGTTCCTATCAATTCCGTCGTCAGCAGTTAGAGAAGTTAAAACAGGCAATCATTAAATATGAAGCGGAGATCTATGAAGCTTTATATAGCGATTTAAAGAAAAGTCCCGAAGATTGTTGGATTACGGAAAATGGTTTCCTTTTGGTGGAAATTAAGACCGCTTTAAAAAATTTGCGCTCATGGATGCAACCCAAAACTGTTAAAACTAATCTCTTAAATTTCCCATCCTCCAGTCAGATTATTCGGGAACCTTTAGGAGTGGTTTTAATTATTGGTGCTTGGAATTATCCCCTCCAATTGTTATTAGTGCCTTTAGTCGGTGCCATTGCTGCCGGTAACTGTGCGGTATTAAAACCGAGTGAATTTGCCTCAGCGACGGAAAAATTAGTAGTTAAAATAATTGAAGAAATATTCCCCGAAGAATATGTGTTAATTGTCCCCGGAGATGGTGCGGAAGTAATTCCGAATATGTTAGACAGTTTTACCTTTGATCAGATATTTTTTACTGGCAGTACAAAGGTAGGAAAAATTATTTATCAACTAGCGGCAGCAAAGTTAATTCCTGTTACTCTAGAATTAGGGGGAAAAAGTCCCTGTGTTATCGAAGCTGATGCTAATATTTCCGTGGCAACCCGTCGCATTGCCGTGACAAAATTCTCTAATTGTGGTCAAATGTGTATCGCAGCTGATTATATTTTAGTACATCAATCCCAGCAGGAGAATTTGATCAGAGAATTAGCAAACACTATTGTTAATTTTTTCGGTGAAGATGCCAGATTAAGTGCTGATTATGGTAAGATAATCAATGAGAAACAATTTGATCGCCTGATTGACTTTCTCCAAGATGGTGAGATTGTTTTTGGAGGCAAAACCGATCGAGAAAATTTATATATTCAACCAACTTTATTAACTAATGTTTCCCTCGATGCTCCTATTATGCAAGGGGAAATATTCGGTCCAATTTTACCGATCATTGCCTTTAGCACTTTTGAGGAAGCTTTAGCAATTATTGCTAAAAACCCTAACCCTCTAGCTTTTTATCTGTTTACTACTAAGGCAAAAACCGAAAAGAAATGGTTAGAATCTGTCCAGTTTGGGGGAGGTTGTATTAACAACAATAGTTTTCATTTTACTAATCCTAGTTTACCCTTTGGTGGTCGGGGAAATAGCGGTTTTGGTAGCTATCATGGTCGTTTTTCCTTTGAGAATTTTAGTCACCAAAAAGCCATTATGAAAACACCTCTTTGGTTCAATCCCGCTTTAAAATATCCGCCTTTTAAGGGTAAGTTAGGCTTATTTAAGTTATTAGTTCGGTAAAAAGCTATAGTTTAAGTTAAAGCTTTTAAGAGAGCTTGAAATTTAAGCTGAATTTCTGCTAGTTCTTTTTCCGGATCGGAACCGGCAACAATACCCGCACCGGCGTATAATCGCGCTCGATCGCCTTCAATTAAGGCCGAACGAATACCAACAATAAACTCACTATTATTTTGACAATCGATCCAACCCAAAGGAGCGGCATAAAGAGAGCGATCGAAGGTTTCATAATGACGAATTTGTGCTAAAGCGATCTCCGTGGGAACCCCAGCAACAGCAGGAGTGGGGTGTAGTTGGGCAACAATTTCGAGGGGATGGATGGAGGGTTTTAGTTTGGCATGGATAGGAGTCCAGAGATGTTGAATATTGGAGAGTTTTAACAATCTAGAGGGAGAATTTTGCGGATTTAAGCCAATTTGTCGCAGTTTTTGGTTAATAAAGTCACTAACAGCCCGATGTTCCCGTTGTTCTTTTTCACTAGCGAGGAGTTTATTGGCTAAAAGAGCATCTTCGATCGCATTTTCTCCCCGGGGGGCGGATCCCGCTAAAGCATCGGTGATTAATTGCCCCTGATGGACAGTTAACAAGCGTTCGGGACTAGCGCCGATAAAATGATCTCCCCGTCCATTGCCGAGGGAAAAAGTGTAGCAATCGGGATGACGCTGACGCAAATTATCGAGACAGTTTACCAGATGAAAAGGACGGGGAGAAATCACGTCAAGAGCGTGAGCGAGGACAATTTTGCTAAATTTTTGAGCATGGATAGATTGGAGTGCATCGGCAACAGCCGCTTGAAAATTATAGGTAGGATGAATATAATAACTACAGGGAGCCTGGTGGGGATTTTGTCGGCAATTGCTCGAGTTATTTTGGATAATTTTGAGGTTATTAATAGTTTCTTCGAGGGAGTTTTCTATTTCTTTTTCGCTGGTGATTAGGAGATTGGTAAGGAAAAAATATTCCGACTGTTTTTTGATAATTTGAAACTTAGGCAGGGTTAGGGTAGCTGAGGGAAAGGGGGTAGCTCTTTCCGAGTCGAAAAAAGTGAAACTACAAAAGATGCGGGGAGTAATCTCGCTATAGTTATCAATTTTAATAATTCTTTGTTGACAGTTTTCAATAAATTTTTGAGCTTTTAAAAAACGTTGTTTGCCGTGGAAAGTGGCAGCAAAGGCGATGCCGTAGCCGAGAAAAGCGGTTTCTCGTTCGGGATTTTCCCAATAACAATGGGTGGGATAGCTAGAGGCAATCCGAGAGAGAATTTCTAGGGGATCAACGGGGGAAATTTTTTGACAAAAACTAACGAACGACGGATTTCCCTTTTCTGCGGCTAACAGTTGCGGGTTGAGGATAAAGTTATAGAGGCCGCGAAGATCAGCAATCGGACTATCAGGATAGGAAAGGCGAGGAACGGCAGAAGTCATGTCAAGTTTTTTGTATTTTTTGCAAAAAAACCATGATTAATGGTATGTAATCCCCACAGATGTGGCCAGAGTCAGCAATCTCTTTTTAACTATGGTATCGGAGAAAGGGTCTTTAGGCAGAAAGGGAAGGGGATATTTGTGACGATTAACCGCATTGGAGACAAATGAAGGCTTAAAATCTCCAGAGATGGCTATTATTTAAATGGGCAAAAAAATTAATTTAATAACTGCTACTTTACAAGTTTGTGGAAATTGCCACCACGGGACAAGTGGGGATACATTGTTCACAAACCACACAACGGGAACGCAAAAACTTAAGACGAAAACTTTCGGGATCAAGGGTTAAAGCTTCCGTGGGACAAACTCCCGTACATAAGCCACAATCGACGCATTTTTCTTCATCAATGACGATTTCGCGACTAACTTGGGAAACGCCAATATTTTGTAATTGTAACCATTCGATCGCCGCTTCTAACTCATCGATATCTCCCGATAATTCTAATACTAATGTTCCCACTTGATTGGGGGCAACTTGGGCGCGGATAATATTAGCTGCGATGTTAAAATCCTTCGCCAGTCGATAGGTAACGGGCATATGGACGGCTTTTTTGGGAAAAGTGAGAGTAACGCGTTTTTTCATGCAGCCTTTCCGATCAAAGAATCTTTTTTTGCTTATTTGCCGAAAACGGCTGGAATTACAATAGTAGCAGTAGCGGCAACGATTAGACCAAAAGCCAAATTAACTACCTGTTGATCAGCTTTTTGGTAGGTATCGATGCTAAGACTAAGTTCACGGATTTGGTTGATCACGTCTCCTAGCTTTTTTTCAATGTTTTGAAGGTTACTTTCTAAAGTTTCTAATCGCCCCTCAATTGTATGAACGTCCCCTTCTAGCCTTTTTAGCTGTCCCTCTATTCGATCGAGTCTTTCTTCGGTCATAATTATTACCCATCTCTAACTTAATTGTAACTCAATCGACACCAATACTAAAAGAGCGCAGCAATCGTTACAATAGGACAAAGTAAACTTTGATTAAATGTCCATGACAGCCACCACACCCACCAACAAAACCAGAAATCTGCTGCTGGCAGTAACGGCAGTTATCCTTAGTGTAGCGATTTTCTTCGGGTTTCAAACCACCGCTAGTTCCGTATCTTTGGAAGCGCAAGCGGAAAAAGCGACACCTTTCGAGCTTGCCCTCAGCAATGGTAAACCCACCCTGACAGAATTTTATGCTAATTGGTGTACCAGTTGTCAGGCGATGGCCCCTGAAATTGCCGAAATTAAAAAACAATACGGTAATGCCATTAATTTTGTCATGCTCAACGTTGATAATAATAAATGGTTGCCGGAAATTCTCCGTTATCGCGTGGATGGTATTCCCCATTTTGTCTTTTTAAATAATCAAGGACAACCAGTTGCCCAAGCGATCGGAGAACAACCAAAATCAATTTTAACTGCTAATTTAGAAGCACTTTTAACCAATTCTACCCTACCCTATGCCACCACTACGGGACAGGCTTCTGATTTTAATATCCTTGCGGGCGCTAGTCAAACCGATCCTCGCAGTCACGGCAGTCAAGTTAAGCAGTAATCAGTTATCAGTAATCAGTAATCAGTAATCAGTGGAAAGCTCATGGCTGAAAGCTATCATTCAAGAGTCAACAGCTTATCAATAAGTACATTTCATTGACTGAATTTTTTAACTATGGCGATTATTGTCCAACATTTGACCACAGGTAACGAATATATATTCCTAGGAGTTATTGGGGGTGAAAGTAAGAATATTTTACCCACCAAAATGTTAGGAGATTTTTTCGCAACCGAGACTCCAGATAAATCTCGATCGCTGACGGTTTGTGACGATCAAGGCCGCATACTTTGGTTTCCCGTCACAGAAATGATTGTGGTGGAGGTAGATGGTCAAAAACCCGAAGAATTATTACCAGAAATTATCCCTCCTGAACCAGTTCCTTTACAATTAGATAAAGAGAATCAACCTCAGTCCCCAGAAAATCAAGGAAACATCGATGAATTTGCCGAAGATGACGATTGGATCTAGAATTAAATATCTAATTTTAGCGGTAATAATTGCCCTATTTACTATTGGCTTTAATTCCCTCTATTCTGTTTCTCAAAACTCGATCGCTTCCTTCCCCGTTGCCGAAGTTAAACCCCAATATCTTAACGATTGGACACCGGAATTAGAGGCAGAATTTCAACAAAGGGCCAAGCAAGTTATTAACCATTTTGCTAAGGCAGAAAGTTATGGCAATTTGTGGGGAGAAAACGAGAAAAGATCCTATCCTATGGCCATGTTTGATTTCTTGGCAGGAAACCGGCAAAAAGCCCTAGATTTCCTGCAGCAGGATGACCCACAAAAACGGGAACAGGCCCACACCGATTATATAGATTATTATTTTTCTTTTACCCTAAAAGGACAAATTAGAAAATATTTTCTGCTCGGAAAGTATCTCGATCCAGTTTATCGTCAGAGAATGTATAATGCGGCGAAAATTTGGACAGAAACCGACCCTTTACAACGGCCCCATCCTGTCCACGGTACGGGCCAAGGAACGGGTAATGATTGGAGTATAACAAGACGGGGTTTATGGGTAGATAGTCGCAATACTGATAACCTGCGAGCGATGCGCGAAACATCGGTTTATCTGATGGCCGAAGAAACCGGAAATGAAGCAACTCGTCAAATTTATAAAAGTAAAATTAAGCGTTACGTTTCAGCTTTATATAACATCGGTATGGGAGAATGGGATTCAGAAGTTTATCACGGTCACACCTTTGCTCCCTATCTCAATCTCTACGATTTTGCTCAAGATACGGAAGTTAAACAATGGGCAAAAATGGCCTTAGATTGGTTATCCATGGCCGCTAGTGTTAAATATTATCGCGGTGGTTGGGGTGGCCCTGTAAAACGCGATTATGGTGGTAGTAATGGGGCAATGCGATCGGGTGCAGCCCGCACTTTTTGGCTATACTTTGGTGATACTCCCGTCCCCAATAATCGCCCGGAATTGGACTCTCTTTATCTAATTACCAGTGGTTATCGTCCTCCTTTAGCAGTGATGGAATTAGCCCGAAAAAACTTTAATAAACCGGTAGAAATTCTCGCCAGTAAACCCCTGTATGAAAACTGGAAACCGGGCAATAATCAAAGTCCAGGTTATTGGGAAACTCAATTTATCGGGGCTAGTTATCAAATGGGTAGTCTGGCGGGAACTTTCCCCGATGGCGATGTGGCCCCGTTTAAATTAATGGCCTTTAATCAACACAAAGGGGTGGATTTTTTTGTGGCTAACACTGGCAAAAATGGCGTAAAACCGGGCAAAAATCCCGGGGATGAGATCGGACAATATCGTAATCTTTTAATCTGGTTACGACCAGCAGATCAAGCTTTTTTCTGGCAATTACCGAAAACCGCCAAGGTAGAAAAAGATGATAATATCTGGTTTATTCAATTAGAAAAAACTTGGTTAGCTCTGAGATTAATAAATCTTTCTTCTCCTGAAATGATCGAGATTCCTAATTCCCCTTATCCCGATGATAATACCTACCAAGCTTTACCCACAGGTAACAATTATGCGGGTTTTGCTCTGGAAGTGGGAGAAGCGGCAACCCAGGGCAGTTATGAGAATTTTAAGAGCATATTTAAGCAAAAAAGTCAAGTAAATTTAACTCAAATTAATCAGGGCAGGGTTTTATTTAAAGGCAGTCAAGGGCAGAGTTTACAATTGACCTATAATCAAATCAATCTACTGCCGATTTTAATTCGTAACGGTCAAAAGCACGATTGGTCAAAAAATTTCGCCCTTTATAACAGTTTAAGTCGAGATAACTCTCCTGTTTCTTTGGGTTGGAAAAAGGGCAAATTAACCGTCAAAGCAGGGAAATACCAGTTTTCCAATGCCTTGATCCTCTCCTCTCCTTAAGTTAGATATTCTCGATTATTTATTCAGCAAACCCTAGTTATGAGGAGAGGCAAAAGGCAGCTTTGTTCGCCCCACTTCCCCACTTCCCCACTTCCCCACACCCCACACCCCACTTCCCCACGAAAAACTTTTTCAGCAGACCCTATTTATGGGGATTGATCAGACCATTTGCGCTTGATTTAAGAATTCTTGCAATTCTTCTCCTTCGATTACTTCGGTGGTCAAAAGATTAGCGGTAATGGACTCTAATAAATTGCGGTTGTGACTGAGAATTGCTAGGGCTTTTTGGTAACTAGCGTCGATAATTTGTTTAACTTCTTCATCGATCGCTTTGGCCGTATTTTCCCCGATCGAACGGCGGGGACTACCCTGATTATTACCTAAAAAATTAGCCTGTCCTGTTTTATCGTAGGCTAGGGGTCCTAGGGATTTACTCATACCATACATTGTCACCATTCTTTCAGCAATATCCGTCGCCCTTTGTAAATCATCGGAAGCGCCATTAGTGACACTGCCAAAGATTAATTCTTCGGCTGCCCGACCGCCCAATAACATAGTAATTTGTTCTTTAAATTCGGTTTCTGTCATCAAAAAACGGTCTTCCGTGGGAATTTTCAGGGTATAACCCAAAGCGGATAAACCCCGGGGAACGATCGAAATTTTCTCCACCCGACCCCCTCCCGGCATAACAGCACCAACTAAAGCATGACCAACTTCGTGATAAGCGACGATTTTCTTTTCTTTTTCGGATAAAACCCGACTTTTCTTTTCTAAACCAGCGATAACTCTTTCTATTGCTTCTTTAAAATCAATTTGACTGACTCTTTCCCGATTATTGCGGGCAGCCAAAAGAGCCGCCTCATTGACGAGGTTGGCTAAATCGGCACCGGCAAAACCGGGGGTTTGGGTGGCGATCGCTTTGAGGTTAACATCTTCACCCATCTGGACTCGTTGGGCGTATATTTCCAAAATTGCCAATCTTCCCGCTAAATCGGGACGATCCACCAAAACTTGGCGATCAAAGCGCCCCGGACGCAATAAAGCGGCATCAAGAGTCTCTGGGCGATTGGTGGCGGCTAAAACGATGACGACGGCTTCTTTGGGGCTAAAACCGTCCATTTCTGTCAAAAGTTGGTTCAAAGTCTGCTCGCGCTCATCATTACTGCCGCTAGTTCCCGATCCCGAACTTCTCGATTTACCGATCGCGTCCAATTCATCAATAAAAATGATGCTAGGGGCATTTTTCTTCGCTTGGGCAAATAGATCCCGCACCCGGGCTGCCCCGGTCCCGACAAATAATTCCACGAATTCCGAGGCCGAAATGCTAAAAAACGTCACTCCCGCTTCTCCCGCGACCGCTTTTGCTAAGAGGGTTTTTCCCGTCCCCGGCGGTCCGACCAAGAGAACACCCTTAGGAATACGCGCCCCAATTTTATTAAAGCGCTCGGCATCCTTGAGAAATTCGACAATTTCCTTTAACTCGGTTTTTGCTTCCTCGGCCCCGGCCACATCACCGAAGGTAATCGGATATTTTTCGCCGTCTCCGTAAACTTTAGCGAGATTTTTATTAAAAAGCAGCGATTTACGCGTGTCATCGTTGCGATAGAACAGAAACTGCATGGCGGCGACTAAAATTAAGGGAGGAACCACCCAAGCGAGGAGAGTGGTGATCCAACTGTTTTCGGCCACAGGAATCGCCTCGAAGATTACGCCTTTTTGCTGTAATAGTTGGGGTAATTGGGGGTTATCGACTGGAATCGTGGCCAAGACTCGTCCGGGGGCTAGATTACTGCT
>NZ_JASJFF010000007.1:0-1386 GCF_030065435.1 Microcystis sp. M53603_WE2 | reverse complement strand
CGTTTAGTCTGGGAATGCACTTTCTTGGCATTGGCCAAACTATCCACCGCCCAAAAGTCTTAAAATTGTTATATTTATCGATCGAGTGGGGAGAAAGACTATGAAAATCAAATCCTTAGTTTTGCTGATTCTGTTAACCTTGACTACGGTTTTAGGCGCTTGTCAGGGAGGAAAAGAAGCCGAAGAACCGAAAAATGGCTCTCCTGCGGTGGAATCGCCGCAAAAAGACGAAGATAGCGATAAAGACGGGGAAAACCAGCAAAAAGACGGTGATAATGACCAGAATAAAGACGATGACGATGATGATAACTAAATCCCTAGTATAAAAAAATCGGGTGAGCCTTAACCCACCCGATCGCCTATAGATTGAAATCAACCTATAACTGTGGTACAAACTGTTCTTTTTCGGGAACGTAGGCGTATTCAGCCACAATCTGCCGGAATTCTTCCCCATTGATCGTTTCTTTTTCGATCAGCAGGTCCACCACTCGATCGATCACTTCGCGATGATCGCGGACAATTTGCCGAGAAATTTCATGGCAGTGTTCCACGATCGATCGCACCTGATCATCGATGCGAGTAGCGACCTTCTCAGAATACTCGGAACGAGTCATCAAACCGCCACCGAGGAACACTTCACCCCCTTGACTTTCTAGGGACAAAGGACCCAAATCGCTCATCCCGAAACGAGTCACCATCTGACGCGCCATATCAGAGACTTGCTGTAAATCGCCACCGGCACCGGTAGTCACCTCATCATAGCCGAAGATTTCTTCCTCGGCTGCCCGACCACCTAAAGCACCGGAAATCCGGGCCATTAACTGCGCTTTCGTGGTTAAACCCTGTTCTTCGTTGGGAGTGAACCAAGTTAAACCCTGGGCCTGTCCCCGGGGAATCAGAGTCACTTTCTGGACGGGATCGTGATCTTTTAAGAGCGTACCCACGATCGCATGACCCACTTCATGGTAAGCGATTAAGCGCTTGCTCTTGCTATCGACTAAAGGAGTACCTTCCATACCGGCGATAACGCGATCTACCGCGTCATCTATCTCTAGGAGGGTAATGGCTTCTTTGCGACGACGGGCGGTTAAAATTGCCGCTTCGTTCAGTAAATTGGCTAAATCTGCTCCACTAAACCCTGGAGTGCGACGGGCGATCGCTTCGATGGAAACGTCGTTGGCCAGCTTTTTATTGCGGGCGTGAACGTCTAAAATCTCTAAACGACCTTTAAAATCGGGTGCATCCACGGTTACTTGGCGATCAAAACGGCCCGGACGCATGAGAGCGGAATCGAGAACATCGGGGCGGTTAGTGGCGGCAATGATGATAATTCCCGTATTCCCCTCGAAACCGTCCATTTCTGTCAATAATTGGTTCAGGGTTTGT
>NZ_JASJFF010001389.1:0-5023 GCF_030065435.1 Microcystis sp. M53603_WE2 | reverse complement strand
TTTTCCCCCCAATCACTCCAATGGTAGGCACTTTTTCAGGGAAAAAAAGTCTAAAAGCCTTATCCAACAAGGTTTTTAGATTTATTCAGCAAACCCTACTTAGTCGAAAACGCTGTAACCAAATAAAAAACCTCGGTGTCCAGCCGAGGTAGCGCTAAGTTATGTAGGAGAACTCAAGCAAATCTGTCAATGGGGCAAACCCAAACCCCGAAAACTTTTTTAAGCTAGTCAGCCCAGTTTTTCACCGTTGTCTCGGACTAAGGGAATCATATTTTGTCTGATACTCCCCGAAACAATCTGAACTGGCTTGGTGTCTTGGCTGTTTTGCTTTAACTTTTAGCTCATGTAAATAAATGTAACAATATTTTTACGAATTGTAAAGAAGAATTGACAAAATAAAACTTATATGTAACATAAGCTAAGTTAATATTTTTCGCCGATCGAAGCTAGGGGGGTAATAATAGAGAGATTGGTTCACTAGCGTGACAAGGTGTACCCAGAATGTCCTATTTGTTTTTGTTCCCACTATTCACCGCTGCCTTGGCTGCCTATTTCTGGCAGCAGTCCAGCGATGAGATCGCTTATCTGGCCAGTGCCGCCACGGTAATTAGTTTAGTGTTGAGTCTGGTTTTAGCTCCTTGGCAGATTCAGCTATTAATTCTCTTGACAGTTGTGATTGTCGTCACCTTTTTATGGCAAGGACGAGAAGAGCAGAAGAATCTCCCCGTCCCCACTCCAGAAACCGCCGGCGAGAAAAAGTATCGTGGCGCCACCTATATCGAGCCAACAGTCACCGAGGCTCCTGTCAAGGAGCGAGGAGGTAAATATCGCGGTGCGGAGGTTAAAATCACCAATAATCCGACGGTGGCTAACCCAATTCGCTCCTCATCTCTCAAATATCGCGGCGCTGGTTCAGCAAACAAGGACCAGTAATCAGTTATCAGTTATCAGTTATCAGTAATCAGTTATCAGTAATCAGTTATCAGTTATCAGTTATCAGTTATCAGATTTGAGTTTTAAGTGAGTAGTATTAAATAGAAGTTTCCTACTGTCTTTTCACTGTTTACTGTTTATTGTTCACTGTTCACTGAAACTTCCCACCTATCTACTGGTCTTGAATATAAAGCTGATTATTTTTGAGACAATTGTATGCCTTTTGTAACTCGATTCCCAGATAACCGATATGTTCGGGAATAATTGCGGGATTGGTAGCGGCAAGCTCGCGGATTAATTTGAGGGGATTTTTGCCTTGATAACAAGCGACAACTTCCCCGCTGCCGGGGGTAGTTTGTTGGACGAGAATTTGTTCTTTTTCCACAGAAATCAAAAAGTTACCGCTAGGGTCAAAAAAGTCGCGCTGATTGACAATTTTATCGTACTGGGTGGCGATTAATCGTTCGACATTCTCCCAAGTATCATCGTATATATGGGCCGATTGACTAATAGTAATCAATGGACCCAAGGTTAAATTATACTGGGAGCGTTGATTGATTTCTTGGCAAATATGTTGCTGTAAAGCGCGCAATCCCATGGCATTTGCCGGCCAAGCGGCAAACATATCATTACTTCTAAATATTGCGGTGAGAGATAATTCATTTTCCACCACTCGCACCCAAATATGATTTAAACAGGGACTACCTCCCTTTTCGTGGTCTTTCACATCCCAGAGGGACATAACTGCACTGGCTGCGTCAATTTCTGAGATTAATTTATTAATAACCTGTGCAATTTGGTCTCGGCCAAACCAAGAGCGCAATCTTTGACCGTAGGTGTATTTAACTCCTTGGTGTATAGGGGAATCATCGAGAATTTGTCCGATATATTCGGTGAGAAAAGCTCTATCTATAGGCAAATAATTAGGTTCAGGAAAATAAAAGTCTGGGGGTTCATTGGTGACAACGGCCATTAAGTCAATTAATTCTTGCCATTTACCATCATATCCTGTCGGTCTAATTGTGCCGGTGGTTTTAATCTTTTGGAGAATTTTTACCCAAGTTTCAGCAATAGTTTTTCCTTCAATGCGATGACCGTATCTTGTCCCGGGTAGCAAAGAAGGAAGATTTTCTGAGATAGGAAAGGTTAATGGTTTTCCCCAAGTTGGTAAGGGGGATTGTTTTGCATAATTTTTGACAGTTTCAATCGCTTCTGGGATGGATTTAACTGGTTGATATTGAATCGATTGACGCAATTTTTCGAGAATTTCTCGGTCAATTTCTTTGTCAATATATCCAGTGGTAGAAGAATTAATTAGCCAACATTCTTTACCTGTGTCACTTTTTCCTAACTGGAATCCTTGACTAAAAAAATCTAGCAAACATTGACAGCTACCGGAGTTCTTATCTTCCTTAGTTGCGTTGAGAATAACTAAGTATCTAACGTGGGGATTTGCTATTAAGTTTCTCAGCAGGGGACTAATTCCTCTGGTGGGACTATAAAGATTACCAATCACCGCGTATTGGTCGGGATTTAAATGTTTAGCAAGGGACTGTTTTACTGTCCATCCCGTGATAATTGCTGTTTGGCCGTGACCGCAGATTAATTGATTGGGTTTATAGTGGGGTTGGTAGGTGAATTTAGGGGTGGTTTCTGTACTAAGCATGGATTTAAATTAATCGTTCAAGATAATTAATAATATTTCGGTGAAGGTTTTCTATTGTATCACTACCATCCAGTTGTAAACAATTATCTTTATATTCTTTAAATATCTGGATAAACATTTGACGAACTTTCATTAATTTTTCTTGTTTTTCGTACACTTCTGTGATGGCTCTGTTTTTAATTCTTGCTAGAGAAATATCGGGAAGAACATCGATATAAATAACTATATCTGGATTGGGAAAATGTTGATTTAACTGCCGCACAAAAGCAAATTCTTCGGGATTATTGCAATTGTAGGCCAGGGAAGAAAAATAATAACGAGTAGTGATAACGTGGGTTTGTTCTTGGTGAATAAGTTTAAAAATGCCATCGTGATCATTATATAAGTGATCATGGCGATCAGCTGCAAATAAATAGGCCATTTGTCGGTCAAATTGATTTTGATCTTTGATAGAAATAAGATTAGTTTGCATTATTTCTCGAATCAAACGACCGATGACTCCCTCGGAAGGTTCCGGACTTAAAACTGCTTTTTCCCCTCGCTTTAAAAAATATTCTTGTAAGAGTTTTGCTTGGGTACTTGTTCCCGATCCGTCAATACCTTCAAAGACAATAAATTTCGGTTTCATCATTTAATCTTCCTTCTCAATCTAATTATCTGAATAATTGTTTTAGCCAAGTTAACCAAGATTTTTTCGGGGGGATTAATTCCGTCATTTCTCCGATAATCTCTCCCATACTTCCCCAAGCATAAATATTTTTATTGAGGGATTGTATGGTTAAATTTTCTTGGAAAGCTAAACTGATAATACTAATCATTTCTGCTGCTTGATTACCGACTATTTGCGCTCCCAGTATTTTACCATCTTGTCGGTAGATTAATTGACAAAATCCCGTGGTTTCCCCCCAGATTTGCTGTGGGACCATATTTTTAATTGGATAGTTGATCATCTTTACCTCCTCACCATAGCTGTCCTGAGCTGCTTTTCCAGTTAAACCCACCCAAGCAATAGCAGGATCGAAAGCAATAAATGAGGGAATTTGCTCGGGATTAAAGTTAAATTTTTCTCCCGTGAGCAGATGCTTGACTAACCCAAAAGCAGCCCGGTGATTTAAAGTAGGATCGGGATAATTATTTCTGAGCAAATTTAGGGCATAAATGCGGGAATTATCGGTTTGGAATTGCTGATTAACCCTAATTAATCCCTCCTCTAGTTTAACTCCCACCCCGGCCAAATTTAATCCCTGTTCATTGACTTGATAATTACCGGCAAAAATGAGATCATCAACTTCGATAACACGATTGCCTAATTGTAACCATTTTTGACCCTCGATCGCTTTCACTTGACTAGGACAATAGCCGGGTAAAATCTTAATTCCTTCCGCTTCTAAAATGGCAGTAACTAAATGGGAGATTTCCCGATCAATATCCGGCAGTAGATAATTATCCTCGATAATTAAGCTAATTTCTTTCCCCAAACGTCGGAGAATTTGCGCTAAACTCACAGCCATGCTGCTGTTGCCAATAATCGCTAAATGTTGTCCCAACTTGTCTAAATTTGGCCCTTGCCAAAGGGTTTGAGCGGTAAAATAATTAACTTTATCTAAGCCGAAAATTTTCGGGACTTGCAGATAAAAACCCGTGGCGATAAGATAGTGTTTAGCCAACAATTGCCGACCATTAACCACAAATCCTAAATGGGGCAACCGAACAAATTCCCCCCCACCCGGGATAACATCTATTCCTTCCGTGGCTAATCTCGCTAAAGAATGATGTTTATTAATAGTTTTATCTACTTCCTCTAACCATTGCCGCAACTGTTGCCATTGGGGATAAATGGCCGTTTCTTGCCAATGATTCAGCAGTTTATAGAGATGGATAATTTGGCTGTAGCCCTTGCTAAAAATGTCCTCAGATGCCTCTAAATTGCCGCTATAAGGCTGTTGCACTAAAGCCACCCTTTTTTTGAGGTGAACAGCCAACAAAGCCGCTTCTATCCCCGTAGGAGTGGCACCAATAATTACTAAGTCGTAAACCACAAATATAAAGTAAAAAGTCAAAAGTCAAAAAAGGTGTTGGGGGTTTTGGGGTGTTAGGGTGTTAGGGTTTAAGGGTTTTAGTTGAAATTCCCCCACTTCCCCACTTCCCCCCGCAACGCGCACGAAGTGGTCTCCCCATTTCCCCATTCCCCCACACCCCACACCCTACACCCTACACCCTCTTTCAAGTCAGGAGTCAGGAATCAGGAGACGGTATTCAGGAATCGGAAACTTAACACTTAAGTAGGGCTGGCTGAATAAATCTAAAAACCTTGCTGGATAAGACTTTTAGACTTTTTTGAAATCCAAAAGTACCAGATATGGGAGTGATCAGGGGGAAATTCAGCTACTTTTTCCCTGAAAATTAGGTAATTGACCCCCTCAA
>NZ_JASJFF010001070.1:0-4955 GCF_030065435.1 Microcystis sp. M53603_WE2 | reverse complement strand
TGTTGTTTAGCTCAGGGGAAATTAATCGGGTAAAGTTGGCAATTTTTTCAACAATGTCATCAGGTAATCGGTCAATCTGTTGGTGAAGTTCTTCACGAATTGTAGCAGACATAAGTTAAATTATTTGATTAAGGTGTAGAATTGATGGTATTAATTATAACTCAGATATTGGGTGGTAATTTGGGAAAAAGGTAATGTTGGGTTTCGTCACCTCAACCCAATCTACAAGATCGCCCCTCCTCCTCAAAATCGCCCCTCCCCATCATCAAAAAAACGATCGCCCCTCCTCCTCCTCAAAAAGTGATCGCCTCTCCTCATTCCCCAAAAAAAGATCACCCCTCCTCATCACAAAAAGTGATCGCTACTTTCTTCTTCACCTCCCAAAAGTGATCGCACTACAAGATCGGTGATCGTACTAAATATTTATACCCAATTCATAGGATTTTTTGTAAATACGATTGGTCTCTTCCTTGATCGCTTTAAATTTTTGGTAGAAGGCTGAGAAGTTTAATTCTTTTTTGGAGAGGTCATAAAAAATCATCATTTCGATGTTGAGCATCTGACTATCGGTATCGATTTTTAAGCTTCTAAAGCCTATCGCTCGGTTACGATGTCTTTCTGGTTCTATTAAATCATTAACAGCATCTACTAAAGGTCCGCCAGCAGTAAATATCCCCACTAATCCTGTTAAGGCTCCAATGAGAAAGCTTCTTCTGCTTAGAGGGCTATTGCTGTTTTCATTCCTAGGGTTTCGAGCACACCATAAAGCAGAAAATAGTGTTATTGTCAATCCTACTAAGATTCTCCAAAAACGATATTGTCTTTTGTTCTTGCTTGCTATCCTTGCTTCTTTTTCACAAATAATAGAAAGATTAGCTAGGCTTTCCCACTGCTGGGCTAGATCTTGTAGTAATTCATGTCTCCAGTTATCTTGATCTACTAACTCTGGGAATAATGATTTTTCAAATATAATTGGGGATAGTTCTTTTTTTTGCTTATCTTCTTTAACATAATGGTCTTGTTTAACTTTATCTATAGCTTTATTTAGGTCAATTCTACGAGCAGTTATTTGCTCTTTAAACTTGGCAAAACTAAAATTATTTTGGTTATTTTGTTGAGTTATATTAGTTGTCATACATTCGTAAAAAGTCATGAAATATGATCGCCAATTTTATTAGCCAGAAAAAAGGCAATATTGTATTGTATCACCTCAACCCAAGCAACAAATCGGCGATTCAGCCATATTCTCAATAGGACTATTTCAGTAACTCGATTTCCCCTGGTCGCCAAGTCTTATCAAACCAAGGCTCAAGCGGGCCATAAAGTCGAAGAATCGTATTCCAACCCGTGCCCGGATTTGTCTGCACCCAGTTATTCTCCTTACCCGCAGGCGGTTTCGGCCCGAAATAGATATCCACAGAGCCATCGGCATTAACCAAAAGTCCCTTTGTCTGACTACCGACACTAGGAAACTGTTGATCCGTCTGAATCATCGATCGCGTCTGGTTACTGTCAAGAATCACTGACCAGAATAGTAGCACGCGAGGATGTGTTAGCGTAACGTAGAATAATTACAAATTCATCATGATTAAAAGCAAAAAAGCGCGTTAAGTAACTATTTTTTAAGTCAAGAGGGCAATTAGCGATCGCCACTCCTGATCAAAAAGCGATCACACCATGAGAAGAAAACCTGATCGCACTAAAGTCCAAAATAATCGCAAATCAGATAATTATTGTTAAAAAAACAATTTGGTCCGTTACATTTCATTAGCGTACCCTACAGGATCACCGACTATACTAACCGGTTGCTTGTCGAGGGCAATTTCAAATAAAAATTCAGGGGCAAAGTCTGCTCCGTTTGGCCATTCTATTGTCCGACTATTTACATATACTTTTTGAAATAAACTTTTATCTTTTAAGGGTTCAAAGATTTCTCCATACAATTCTTGTTCTAAATCTACAATCCCTTCTATTCCATTATTAATGGTTAGCTTTAATTGATACTTATCCAGATATTCCACACAGATAACATGAAGAAATAGCTCCTTTTTAGGGAAGGGGATCGATTCTGTTAAGAGGTTTTCTTTGACGCGCATTTTCCCAGTTCTCCAATAGTTCAGATTGGTGTAGATCAAGCCACTCCCATACTAAATTTAGTCCTCTTTTGGGCATTTGACCACAAACTTCACCTGTGTTAATCATTATAACCGCTTCATAATCTTGATACTCGGCATGGATAGGAGGCGGATTGTGATCGTTATAGTTCATGGTGATTTTTATTCCATAGAAGCTTGATAGAGTGGGCATGAGTAAGAATAGTAATAAAGGTTGCTTTCTAAAAGTTTGCCCCCTATTGTAAGCGATCGCCCTTGGCGTTCCTATCCCAAGCAATGACAATTTTAAAGTTTAATCAACAAGATAACAGCGATTACATTGAGCCTAGTCATAATGAAATTCACAACTAATAATAATAATTTTTGTCTCTGTTGGTTCCCCAATCCAATACATCTGTCTGTCTTTGTCCCAGTTGTTTGGCCGTTTCTTCTAACCAAGCAAGATAGTCTTGTTCGTATAAGTCTTTAGCGCTGGTCAGGTATTAGGTTTTTATTTTCTTGACGCTTATCTAACCTAAAAAAAGAGGGTTTGCAGGCAGGCAAGGATTCCCATTCTATATATAAGTATATGTCAAGGGCGGGGATTTGTCAAGGGTTTTGACAGTAGAAAGGGAGAAACTTTTTAACAATACACTTGTTCTAACATAGCGGTAGTGAGAGATTTTTGGCCGTGATAATAGAGACGACGATTGAGACAACCGATCGATTTAACATAGGTAGATAGGGTTCCCAGATCATGGGAAATAATTAAAATAGTTATCCACTCATTCAATTCTTGCAACAGGGAAAAAATACTAGCACGCATTTGGGGATCGACACTGGCAGTGGGTTCATCTAAAATCAAGAGACGGGGTTCTACCGCTAAAGCGCGAGCGATATAAACCCGTTGGCGCTGTCCTCCCGAAAGTTCGGCAATCGACCTTTTTTTCAACGCTAACATTCCCACACTATCTAAAGCTTTATCTACCCTTACCTCATCTTTTTTACTATAGCCTTGCCAGAGTTTTTTGCTGCTCAATCTCCCCATTTTCACCACCTCACCCACAGTGATGGGAAATGAGCGATCGCATTCGACAAACTGCGGCACATAACCGACTAATTCCCGACCTTTTTGGACACTTTGCCCCAAAATACTGACTTCTCCCCGCCAAGGTTTAATTAATCCCAGTAAAACCTTAAGGAGGGTAGTTTTTCCTCCTCCATTCGGGCCGATAATTCCCAGAAAATCCAATTCTTCAATGGTTAAATTAATATCTTCGAGGATGGGTTCCTGTTCGTAGCCGGCCCAGAGATTACTAATGGTAATGATCGTTGACATATACAAACAATTACTGATTTAAAACTGTGGCCATTTTTTGGGAAACTTGTCGCAGGTTTTCACTCCAATTTTGAGCAAAGGCACTGATAAGGATTACCTGTCCCCCAATTTCCCTAGCAATAGTTTCGGCACTTTTCTGACTAAATTCCGGTTGAGCAAAAATAACTTTAATATTCTCTTTTTTTGCCTGTTTGATTAGTTGACTTAACTGGGCAGCACTGGGTTCATTGCCTTCGATTTCGATCGCAATCATCTCTAAACCGTAATCTTGGGCAAAATAGCCCCATTCGGGATGAAAAACCATAAATTTTTGGTTTTTGACCCCTGCCAAGTTTTGCCGAATTTCTTGATCTAATGCGTCTAATTCCTGACTGAATTTTTCCAAGTTAGCCCGATAGATAGCTTCCTGACCGGGATCGAGTTGTGCTAGGGTTTGATAAATAGTCTTTGCTTGTGCTTTGACTCGTTTTGGTGATAACCAAATATGGGGATCTAGGGTGTTTTTTCCAGCTTGATGTTTTTCTTCCTTGCTGTGATCATGATCGTGATCATGATCGTGATTATGTTCTGCTGTCAAAGGGATTTTATCTACCCCTTGACTGGTATCGATGATTAACATCTGTTGGTTAACACTGTTTAAGCGATCTTTCCAGGCATCTTCTAAGGATACACCGATTTTAAAGTAGGCTTGCGATTGGGCTGTGGTTTTTAATTGTTCGGGTTTTGGTTCATAGGTGTGGGGATCTGTCCCGGGTTGAATCATGGCATTAACACTAACTCTATCACCGCCGATGCGTTTGACGAAATATTCCTGCGGTACGATACTCACTGTCACCTGTAAGGGTGTCTTTGCTTCCTCTTCCTTGACCGAGGGACCACTACAAGCTGTTAAGCTGGCTATAGTCAGGGTTAAAGCGATCGCTGTTAACTGGAAATTTTTACCCATCGGATTAACTGAGTCTGATTATGATTCTGATCTTATCACAGTCGGTGAGAATCGTTATCATTCTGAAAATATTTTGGTATAGATGTACTGGTTTTTCGTCCTTCGATCTTTCGCTCCCAATTAAAAAATTTTTTCTTGCTAACTAGGGCTTGACATGATATTATATAGATAATGGAAAATCCGTGCGCCTGCGACCCCCCTCTGGTCAAGTCAAATAAAGCCCAAAAAAATTAACCCCAAAAAGTAGTGGGTGAACTGACAACTGATACTCGTTAAGACTGCACCGGAGTGCCGGAGTTGGGAGAGGAAGCCTGAGCATTTGTACTAAAACTCTCAAGAGACAGTTTAAATTCAGGATATCTCAACTAAAGCTTGCTGAATAAATCTAAAAACCTTGTTGGGTAAGACTTTTAGACTTTTGGGGAAATCAAAAAGTACCGGACATGGGAGTGATCGGGGGGAAAATTAAGTAATTGACCCCCTCAAAATCGGTAAAACCCTACACCCCACACCCTACACCCCACACCCCACACCCCACACCCTACACCCCACACCCCACACCCCACACCCTACCCCC
>NZ_JASJFF010000295.1:0-1981 GCF_030065435.1 Microcystis sp. M53603_WE2 | reverse complement strand
AGCTGCTGTCGCAGTGGTAGGGGTTGCGGTTCCCTTTTTGGTGGGTACTTTGGGTTTAATCTATATCTTTCATCTGGCCACCATTCCCGCTATTTTTGCCGGGGCGGCTTTAACCGCTACCAGTATCGGCATTACCGCCAAGGTTTTAGCAGAAATAGGGCAGTTATCGGCGAAAGAAGGTCAAATTATCATCGGGGCAGCGGTTCTCGATGATATTCTCGGTATTATCGTCCTCGCTGTCGTTGCTTCTTTGGTGAAGACTGGAGAAGTGCAAATTAGCAAAGTAATTTATTTAGTTATTAGTTCTAGCGCTTTTGTAATCGGGGCGATCCTGATCGGTCGTTTTTTAAGCCCCTTTTACGTTCAATTAGTTAATAGCATGAAAACTAGGGGACAATTGCTCTTAGTTTCCCTGATTTTCGCCTTTATTCTTGCTTATATTGCCCAAGTTATCCAATTAGAAGCGATTCTCGGTTCCTTTGCTGCGGGCCTGGTTCTAGGGGAAACGGAAAAGCGATCGGAATTGGCAGAACAAGTGTTCCCGATCGCCGATTTATTTGTACCGATATTTTTCGTCTGTGTGGGGGCAAAAACCGATTTAAGTGTCCTTAATCCCGCTATTCCCACTAATCGAGAAGGATTAGTCTTGGCCGCTTTCTTAATTGTCGTCGCTATTTTGGGTAAAGTGGTGACGGGGTTAGCCGTTTTCAGCAAGGAAAAACTCAATCGCTTGGCGATCGGAGTTGGCATGATTCCCCGGGGTGAAGTGGGTTTAGTCTTTGCCGGAGTCGGGGCTGCTAGTGGCGCTTTATCCCCCGCTGCCGATGCGGCCATTATTATGATGGTGATCTTGACTACCTTTATCGCTCCGCCCCTGTTAAGGTTAGTATTTAAAGAACCTACCGCCAGCCCTCAATCAGTGAGCAGTGAGCAGTGACCAGTGACCAGTGGCAGTGTTAAGTTACCAGTAGCAGTGTTAAGTGGCACTAACAGTGCCGTCTTTTCATTGATAACAAGGGCCGAATCTAAATCCTAATTTGTTAAGCTAAAAGCTTTGATGGACTTAGTTTCTAACCTTATTTTTAGGTAGGAGAATTGCCAGATTCTTTTTTGGAGCCTCTTGCCTATTACCTTCAGAAGCTGATAACTGATGACTGATAACTGATGACTGATAACTGATAACTGATAACTGATAACTGATCAGAAACATAGCAGACCATGCCAACGTCCCATAAGCTTGTTTTTATTGATAGTCATTCTCAGAGCATTAACGGAGCTATGGATGGCCAAAAATCGACAAAATAGTCCATTTTTACCGAAAAAAGGTAATTGATAACTGAGCAACGGGAGCATCGATCGTGAGATTTCATTGGTTATTCCTAAGCGCATTAACTTGGTTGCTGGTGGCAGCCCCTGCTTGGGCAGGCAAGCTCGTCTTTTGGCGATTCGACACCAATGAGAATCGTCTGGTGTTCACCACCGACAATCGAGTGCAACCGCGAGCGCAAATGATCACTAACCCCACCAGGATCGTGATCGATCTGCCCGGGATCAAGTTAGGGCAACCCAATATTAACCGGCCCATTGGCAATATCGTCAGAAGTGTCCGTATCGGTCAATTTGATGCGGAAACTACCCGTTTAGTGATTGAATTGGCCCCAGGCTACACCTTTGATCCTCAACAGGTAAAAATTCGCGGAATTTCGCCCACCCAATGGACAGTGGAATTGCCAGAACCCCAACCAATTAGGGAGGAAACGCAACCACCCGTCACCCCTGACCCCACACCTCCCCCCGATCGCGGTTCCACCCGTCCCACTCCCCCACCTCCAGTTAGCCGGACGGACAACAACGATGATTTTCAGGTCACTCGCAATGGTCTTTTTGTCCGTTTAGAGCAAAATGGTGATGAGCGATCGATCCGCAGTCAACGCAGCCGGGACGGCAAAAAAATCGAATTTGAATTACCCGGGGCCACTTT
>NZ_JASJFF010001366.1:0-1911 GCF_030065435.1 Microcystis sp. M53603_WE2 | reverse complement strand
TCCCCCAGTCATAATAATAATTTCTCCATCTCGATACTCGTGTCTGTCGGTGGCAGTTTCCTCTAGTTGAAAGTATTCTGCGACTGTGTAGCGTTTCTCAGTGGTTGCGACCATATTGCCCCCTTGAAAGCAAAGCTCTGTTTTTATGATAACCTGTTTTCTGAAAAGGTAAGTAGCTGGTTATAATTAAATTAAAAATGGATTTTAGGTTCGATCCCCCCTGCCCCCCTTGATAAGGGGGGTGTCTGATAATTTTTAACGCCTACCTACTTATAATTATCGGTTTTAATCAGGTGCTGACTGCCGGATAAATATCGAGAGACCTTGTTAACAAGGTCTCTCCAAAGTGGGTGGGATTATTGTTGCTAATTTGCTAATCCGGTTGGGATAATTTGAGGATAGCGCTAGTGACTTTCATGCTTTCTTGATAAAGCACGTCCTGGCCCCAACGCTGTAACTGTTTACCTAGCAGAGTTTCTGTTTTTTGGTCTTCCAGATGGGACACTTGTTCAACGCGGCAAGATTGGGCCCCTCCCGAAGCTTCCATCCGCATACAGCCAGTAGTTCCCGAACAAATTACCGTACAACAATCAGCCTGAAGATTAGTAGAAGTGAGTTTAATACTAATCAGATCTCCTTGTACTTCACCCCAATCGGCCACGGGAACACCGGCTAATTCTGCCTCAATTAAACGCTGGTCCTGACCGAGGAAGCTAATCCGATGAATAGCGTAATCTCCCGACCGGTGACTATATCCCACCGGTCGCCATTGTAACCGGCTGGCCATCCAACCGAGGAACATAAAAGCTTGGCAAGGATTGCCCTTTTCGTAATCAATAGTGATGCGATCGACTTCCAGAATAGCATCCCGGCGCTCCGGTGGATCAAAAGCCTCGGCGGTTAGTTCTTGCCAAGGGGCGAGACGACTCCAGTTCAGGTCAGCTAATGGTACATCTGTTGCTAATAAATCCCCCACCTGCAGCAGTTCCGTTTCCGGTTCCCGAAAAGTGCTGGAATCGACGATAATCGTATCACATTGACTGGCCAAACGCTTAAATAGTCCATATTCGCCGTCGGGACTGGCTTTCCACCAGAGAAATTTGGGCAAACTGGGAATAGTTAACTCGGAAATAATGCCGCCAATTCGTTCCAAAGCTTCCGCTGTACCGCTTAAAGTAACGTATTCACAGCAAACTAAAGTATTCTGACTACGTTTGTTAACGGGACAATAGGCAGAAACGGAGGCTTTCACCCCTTCATCGGCCTCGGCGGTGGGACAGAGGGTAATAATGCGACAGGGATTGGAAGCAGCGATCGCATCTGCGACCCCAATCGCATCCAAATCGGCGGCGTATTGACGATGATTAGCCCCGTCCTCGGCGTTTTTTTCCGCTTCCCAGGCCGCCCTTAACCGAGCGACAAATTCATCGCTAGAAAGCCCAGTTACTTCTAGTTCTAGGTCCTTCTGGGCGACTTTGATCGCGGCGTGAGTCCGGGGACCGGCAATACCATCAATCGGGCCGGTGTAATAGCCGAGAAGGGTTAACAATTCCTGTACCGCATCGGGTTCATAGACAATAAAGCTAAAGGTGGTGGCCCGGGTGGCGGCCATACCATCCTCATTATCATTATAGGATTGCCAGATATCGCGCAGTTCCTGCTCGATCACATCGATGGAAACATCTTTCGGTGCTTGCAGGGAGACAATGGGGGGGCTTTGGGTGGTCATGTCAGTTATCAGTTATCAGTTATCAGTTATCAGTTACCAGTTAAGTAGGGAGGCACAATTATTTGTAGGATGGGTTAGCGGTAGCGTAACCCATGCGGGCGTTGGGTTTCATGCTTCAACCCAACCTACGTTCATCTTATATTTAATTTCACCCACCCACTTATCAGTTATCAGTGATTCAG
>NZ_JASJFF010000632.1:0-2204 GCF_030065435.1 Microcystis sp. M53603_WE2 | reverse complement strand
TATTTCCGTCCTGCTTTTTTGTCGCTCTTGGCGTGGCCGCGGAAGGTGCGGGTGGGAGCGAATTCACCGAGTTTATGACCGACCATCTGCTCGGAAACATAGACGGGAACGTGCTGTTTGCCGTTGTGAACGGCGATCGTGTGACCGACCATATCGGGAATGATTGTCGAGGCCCGGGACCAAGTTTTAATCACTTGTTTACTGCCCTGGGCGTTGAGTTTTTCGATTTTTTCCATCAGGTGGCCGGCGACAAATGGCCCCTTTTTCAGTGAACGACCCATAATTTTCAGTCAAAAGTAAAGTAATAATTTCTAACCCTGGTTACGACGGCGCACAATCAGATCGCTACTGCGTTTTTTCTTGTTGCGAGTTTTGCGACCGAGGGCGGGTTTACCCCAGGGAGTCATCGGGCCGGAACGTCCGATCGGAGCGCGACCCTCTCCACCTCCGTGCGGGTGATCCACTGGGTTCATGACGCTACCCCGAACATGAGGTCTTTGACCGCGGTGACGGGTACGACCGGCTTTACCGAGACTGATGTTTCTCGCTTCGGCGTTACCGACTTTTCCGATGGTGGCGTAGCATTCACGCCGGATCATGCGTACTTCTTTGGAGGGGAGGCGGATGGTAACGTAATCGCCTTCTTTCGCTACCACTTGGGCGAAACCACCAGCAGCCCGCACCATTTGACCCCCGCGACCGGGGACGAGTTCGATGTTATGAACTTCTGTCCCCAGGGGGATGCGACTTAAGGGTAGGGCATTACCCACCTCGAAGGGAGCGTTTTCTCCGGCGATGACGGTATCACCAACGCCTAAACCGGCGGGGGCGATGATGTAGCGTTTTTCCCCGTCTTTGTAGAAAAGCAGGGCAATGCGGGCGTTACGGTTAGGATCGTACTCGATCGCCGCTACTGTGGCGGGAATATCCCGTTTATCGCGACGAAAATCGATAATCCGGTAGAGGCGTTTATGGCCGCCGCCCCGGTGACGACTGGTAACGACACCGCGATTATTACGCCCTTGTTTGCTGTGTTTGCGATGAGTTAGGGACTTTTCCGGTTCGGTTTTGGTGATCTCTTTAAAGTCGGAGATGGCCGCCTGCCTTGTCCCGGGGGTTAAAGGTCTAAAAGAACGAATACCCATAGTTTAGTTTTCCGTTATCGGGTTTCTTGGTGGTTATACGTCGGGATAGAGGGCGATCGAGTCGCCTTCCGCTAGGGTCACGATCGCGCGTTTGTATTGGGGTTTGTAACCGAGGAAACGGCCGACGCGTTTTTTCTGACGAGAGGGGCGGCTGGTGTTCACTTTCGTTACTTTCACGTCAAACAGCAATTCGATCGCCGCTTGAATTTCCGGCTTGGTCGCTTTCAAGGCGACATCGAAGACGTATTTATTTTGTTCTAGGAGTAGGGTGGCTTTCTCGGTCACGATCGGCTTTAGGATCAGATCGGCGAGTTGTCTGGCTTCAGTTTTAAGCACCATAGACCTCCTCAATTTTAGCTAGGGCTGCGGCGGTGGCGATAACTCGATCGGCTAGGATGACATCATAGACGTTGAGACTATCGGCGCGAATAATTTTGAGATTGCAGATATTACGTCCCGATAAATAGACATTTTCGGGAATTTCCGTCAAAATCAGCAGAATTTTTTCCTCTGGACTGGCTCCCCAGCGACTTAAGGCAGCGGTGAGTTCTTTGGTTTTGGGTTGGGAGAATTGTTCGGCGAAGCTTTCAACAACGATAAAGTTATCGGACTGGCTGATCAAAGCGGTTCTCAGGGCTAATCTTTTCTCTTTGCGATTGACCTTAACCTCAAAATCTCTCGGTTTTGGTCCGAAGATGACACCGCCACCACGCCAGAGGGGAGAACGGATCGAACCGGCCCGGGCCCGACCGGTGCCTTTTTGCCGCCAGGGTTTGCGACCACCGCCGCGCACTTCCGAGCGGGTTTTGGTGGAGGCGTTACCTTGACGGGCCGCCGCTAGATGGCTGACGACGACGCGGTGAATTAGGTGTTTGGCGGTTTCGGGTTTAGCGGTTTTCAGTTCCAGGGTGCCTGTTCCCGCTTCTTCCCCTTGCCAATTTTTGACTGTGTAGTTAACCATGACTTTAATCTTTCCTTGCCCTATTTACCAAATTTCTTGGCGGGGGTGATGTTTAACAGGGTTCCTGGTTTACCCGGGACGGCTCCTTTGATCAGGAT
>NZ_JASJFF010001175.1:0-1902 GCF_030065435.1 Microcystis sp. M53603_WE2 | reverse complement strand
GCCCTCTTCTGGATACCAAACCAAAAGGGTTCCTTGCAGTTGCTCCGATGATTGGTTAGGAAGATCACTAAAACAAGCATAAAGAAAAATTGGCATCAAGATAAAAAGCAATAGGAGCGATATAATTCCCCTTATTTTTTTACTTCTCCAAGCAGTTTTAACTCTGAGCCTTAGAAATTGCATCGCTCGTGATCCTTCAACAATCTTGCCATCTATTCATAGTACATGAAAAGGTGAATAATAATCTTCATCAGAAAAATAATTAACATGATTTTTTGTCAAGAGCCACCAGTATAGCAATAATCCCAGTTACTATCGGCTGCCATAATAGAATTAGTCCAAAACGCCCTGCAAGAACTACAAAATCTAGAGGAGGAAAACACCCCATGACCCATCACTACAGCATCACCATTCAATGGTCAGATGAAGACCAAAAATTTATCGCCCATCTACCTGAGTTTGGACCCTATACTCATACCCATGGTGAAACCTACAATGCAGCCCTACAAAATGCCCTTGAAGTTCTATATCTCCTTATCGAAGACTACACTGCACAAGGCAAATCTCTCCCACGTCCCCAGGCTATTTCCGCGTAGCCCAAATATCCTCTATTACATTTCAGTCAGAACCGACAACCCCGAAATAAATGATGAAAACGTCAGCCAATAAGTAATTTTTGCTTTATTATGAGAGTAATCCCCTAAACCGTTAGAGGCGTAAGGCTTACGCTGAACAGAGAATCTCTCAACCCAAACCCTGAAGGAGTTAAAGATGACTGACCCTTTAACCGCGAGTGTACTGGTAACTCTGGCAATCCAAGAGTTCATTAAATCAGGTACAGGAGATTTAGCCAAACGCTTTACGGCGGAGGCTGTGGCGAAAATTCCTGTATTGTGGAGAAAGGAAAATCGGTCAAGGTCAATGAAGCATTGGCTAAATTGGAAAGTGGAGACAGTACGGACATTGAAACTATTACCAAAAAGTTGGATATAATTTTGGCTGAAGATCCTCTTTTTGCTGAGGAGTTACGAATTTTAGGACAGGAAATTCAAGCAGGGGAAATCAGCCAAGTTGGTTTAGATGACTTTGAAGCGGGAGAACTAGATGCTGAAATTGATCAAATAGTGAAAGGAAAAACAACGACTAAAACAGAACAAATTGGCACAAAAGGGGTAAGGGTTACAGGAAAAGCGACTATTAAAATTAAGCAAAACATTGATTAGGAGACAAAAATGTTAGAAAATCAAGCTCAAGCACTCAAGCCTATTGTTAAAGAGATTTTGCATGAATTATTATTGCAAGAACGGGAAACTTTAACAGATGTAATTTATGAAGTAATAGAGGATATTGCTCTAGCCAAGGCAATAGAGGAAGGTCTTGACGATGAAAATGTCAGTCGAGAAGAAATTTTTTCGTTATTAGCAGAGTAAATCATGCAAGTTGAATTTCGTCGCCTTTTTTTTCGAGATTTAGGCGCTATCAACGATCGTAAGCTACGACAACGAATTGAATCTGTCATTGCGGAGGTAGAAGCAGCCAATAGTCTAGCTGAATTAAGAAATATCAAAGCTATTGAAAGCAAACCGAGTTACTATCGGCTAAGAATAGGAGATTACCGCGTAGGTATTTATATTGAGGATAATATCATTGCCTTTGTACGAGTTTTGCACCGTAAAGAAATGTACCGTTATTTTCCCTAAGCCATGAACGACAAACTCAAGCAAACTAGAATTAAAGGTTATACGTTAATCTTATCAAAGATGGCTCTTCGTTACTTGTTATGGTTCGATAGGGGGGCATAAATCGACTAAATCCTTATCTGGCAAGAGACTTAATTGATTAGTTCGCTCTAGATAAAAAACAATTGACAAAAATCGCTAAATGCCTTTCTCTATAAGGGTT
>NZ_JASJFF010000473.1:0-19419 GCF_030065435.1 Microcystis sp. M53603_WE2 | reverse complement strand
TAACCCATCCTACTGGACTGTTTCAGCTAAAATAGGGCAATAGATTTCGGCTTAAAGTCTTAGATTATAGAATTTATAGCATTTTTCTAATACACCAAATTAGCTGAAACAATCCACTACAAATAATTGTGCCTCCCTAATTATATATTGGCCTCAAAAACGGGACAATAGCCTTCAGCAACCACTTTAAAACCGTAGAGGGGAGAAGCGGGATTCCAACAGCGCTGACTTTTGTAGTGGACACAGACACGACAGCAATCCATCTCCTCTAAAGCTTTGGTGATGCGATTGGGACTCTCGCTTAATAACTCCCGTTGGGAGACTCCCCGCAATAATAATTCTTCCCCTTGCCAGCGCGCTTCCACCAGTCCCGTATCGGCGAAATTACTCCACCGGGGATCCCGGGTGATCGGCTCTGGTAAGGTGATAGTGACGATCGAATCCGATTCATTTAATTCTCCCTCATAGTGGCTGGGGGCCGGGGGTGTCGGTTGCATAAAGCGATCGCCAATAGGCAATTCCACCAGAGTTCCCACGGCCGGAGAATGGAGTTGATAACGGCTTTGTAATTCTTCTAAACTGGTCAAATCCGCTAGATATAGGGGCGAGCCATGGACGAACATGATATGCTGCGGTCGCAGGTTATGGATCAGTTGGGTGGTGTTGCGACTATCGCTATGTTCGGCCAGTAGATAGGTTTCTTGGCTAATTAATTGCGAACGCTGTGCCGCTTTTAATCGGGGATTCTCCAGGTTGATATCGTGCAGGTGTTGGGGAGCTAACATTAACCAAGGTTTATCCCCTTGCAGATATTTACTCACCTCCTCTAGGCGATCGATTAGTAAAATTATCGGAGTGGTTCCCCCTAGAGGTGTCGGTTTTTCTGGCAACCTTCGCAACCGGGGACAGATGCGCTCATCCCAAAATAAGGGCTGATGTTTGGCAAAATTTTGCACAGATGCGGGAAATTGTGGTAAGATTTCTAGGTAGGCATCGCAGGCTTTAGCGATCTTGCCCCCAACCCAGATATCAATGTCGCGGCCCGTGAATTGGTGGTGCGATCGCAGTAACTTTAAAATTTCTTGACCCAATCCCAAGGCGGGGACGGGTAGTAGGACATTTTGTCCCTCGGCGATCGCATGATAGATGCGATTCATCAACTGTTTTTCCTGCTGTCGTCGGTGGGGATGGCGCTCTGTGCCGTAACTGCCTTCAATAATCAGCACATCGGGGGATATTCCCCGCAGCAGATCGATCGATAATCCTTCCACCAGTTGAAAATTAGACAGGGAAAAATCGCCGGTATAGAGGACTTTATAGGTGCGTTTGGGGGTTTTGTAGGTGAAGAGGACCACGGCAGCCCCAGGGAGGTGGCCAGCTGGAAAAATCTCGACGGTGAGATCATCAAAGAGAGCGATCGGCGATCGCCATGGCCAACCCTGACAGAAACTGCCGATTTCCTCAGCAGAATCGGGCCATTGTAGGGGCAGCAGTTGTACTGTCACCTCACTGGCATAAACTGGCAATTGGGGATAGGTCTGATGGAGAGCCATTAACCCACGGATGTGATCGCTGTGGGCATGACTACAGAACACCAGATCCACGGGTGGTTTTTTGTTTTCGGTGAGGGGTTGCATATCGGCCAAACCGCAATCTAAAAGTATGCGATGGGGACCGATTTTCAGTAGGAGACAAACCCCTTCCGATGTGTGACCGACACCAAAAGGTAAACAGGATAAAAGGGATTTCGACCCCCAGAGGGCAGTAGAGCGTTGAACCATGGCAACCCTGATTATGATGACTGGTTAGTGAGCCGAACCATTGCCATCGTAGTTATCGCTATCGTAAAAACCGTTGCGGGTGCCGAAAAAGAGACAAGAGACGGTGAATACGGCCGTTAATGCCAACAGGATTAATTTGATGTCCATATAATTAGTGCAACTCCTCAGAGGGTATCTCCCCTCATACTAACCCAACTTTTTCGGTTGTTAGCAGCTAGGTTTCGGATTTGTCCCTGGGCGCTCACCCTCTTTCCCCCACCATCGCCCGGTCTATGTTAATAATTAACGAAGGCAGGAAGCGGAGGGCAGGAGTCCGTTTTTGTAACGGGGATTTATACTCCGCTCCAAAAACTTTTCGCCAACCAGGAGCGAGGTTTTAGACCTGTCCATTAGTCACATCTTTCTTAACATTTCAAACCTTTGTAGCACAGGGCTTTCAAGACTCGGTTAACAATCTGTAATATTCCTTGTTGACACCCTTAATGACAAAGAAAAAACTGAAATCAAGTCAGGATAAGGGTTAGAGTCCTTACTGACCAAATTGTTAAGAAAGATCTCTATAAGGGATAGGTTTTAGACAAGGGTTGTGCGCGATAATTTTAGTTAATTTAAAAGTCTTGAGCAAAGCTAATCCCAAGTCACAGGACTACTTTTCTGTATCTCATATTAAGAAAAAACTATGAGCGATAATATTTTGTCTCAAGCTTCACAGCGATCTATTACATAGATGGCAGTTGACTTATAATTAAGAAAGCTTGCTAATTTTGTCAGATAGAAAAAACGAGGAGATTAATTAATTTAGCTATATATGTCAAGATTAACCCAAGAATCTTTAGGTAATGAGGCGGCTATATTTTCAGCTTTAGAGTCTCAACATCAAGAAGCTTCGCTCTACGGTGTTACAGATGGTAAAGCGATCGGAACCTACTTAGAACAAAAGTTTAAACTATATCTAAAAGAAAAATATGATTTTGTTGAGGGTAATGCAGCCAGTGGTATCGATTTTCCTGAGTTGCTGGTTGATATAAAAGTAACCAGTACTAAACAACCACAATCATCTTGTCCTTTTAAATCCGCAAGACAAAAGATTTTTGGCTTAGGATATTCCTTAATTATTTTTGTTTATGAAAAGTTAGATAATAGTCTCAATCGCACTGCCAATTTAAGAATGATCACGACAATTTTTGTATCGGCTGAAAGAACAGCTGATTTCCAGATGACTCGTGGTATTCGCAACATCTTAAACAATCAGGGTAACAAAGATGATTTAATGGCCTTTATGTTAGATAAAAACTTACCCGTTGATGAAATGGAAGCATCCAATATAGCCGATGAAATTCTTGCTAATCCTCCAGTACAAGGATTTTTAACCATTTCCAACGCCTTACAGTGGAGACTACAATATACTAGAGTAATTGATCTTGCTGGTCAAGAAGAAGGATTAATCGCTATTTATAGAGAGAATTAGTAATGTCAGTTTCTCCAGTTAAAGTTGAATACGGCGACTTTCAAACTCCTTTAGAGTTAGCCGAAAAGATTTGCCAAAAGTTATCACAAATAAATGTTAATCCCAAGGTAATTATTGAGCCAACTTGTGGTACAGGAAACTTTTTAAAATCGGCAGCAGTTACCTTCAAACAAACTGAAAAAATTCTTGGCTTTGAAATTAATCCTAATTATGTTGCACAGATAGCCCAAGATGAGCAATTATGCCAAGATACAAGAATACAAGTTCATCAAAATAATTTTTTTGACTGTGATTGGAATGCTCTAACTCAAGCATGGAAAGAGAATATTTTATTCTTGGGGAATCTACCTTGGATAACAAACTCAAAACAGGGATTGATTAATGGTAGCAATTTACCGCAAAAAAGTAACTTTCAAGGTTATCATGGTTTAGATGCTATCACAGGAAAAAGTAACTTTGATATTTCAGAATGGATGTTAATTAAATTGATTGAATGTCTTAATCATCGTTCAGCTTATCTGGCAATTATCTGCAAAACAGCCGTTTCTAGAAAAATTTTGAACTATATTTATACTCAGAAAATTAATCTCACCTATTCGGCAATTTATCCGATAAACACTCAAAAATATTTTCAAGCTAATGTAGATGCTTGTCTCCTATTTTGTCAATTTGATTCTCAATCAGAAAATTACTTTTGTGATGTTTTCAAGAGTTTTGAGGAAAGGGAGTTTCAGCGTATTGGTTATCAAAATGATATTCTAGTCAGAGATTTAAATACTTTTATCAGACTAGAGAAGTTATATCATCGGCATCCTCTAGTAGAAAAATGGCGTTCAGGTATTAAACATGATTGCTCAAAAGTCATGGAATTGCAGTTAGTTAATGGAATTTTTGTCAATGGTTTAAAGGAAATCGTTGATATTGAAACCACCTATCTTTATCCTCTCCTTAAAGGTTCAGATGTGGCACAAAATCGCCTAGAAATTATCAATAAATACGTTTTAGTAACTCAGAAGTTTATTGGTGAATCTACAGAAAATATGCGAGATATAGCGCCAAAAACTTGGCAGTATCTAGTTAATCATGTAGATTACTTTGGGAATAGAAAAAGCAAAATCTATCAAAATCAACCAGATTTTTCTATATTCGGCGTTGGTTCTTACACCTTCTCTCCTTTTAAAATTGCCATTTCTGGACTTTATAAGAAACTGAATTTTCAACTTATATCACCCTATCAAAATCAACCAGTTATTTTCGATGATACTGTTTACTTCTTAAGCTTTGATGATTTAGATACTGCTCAGAAAACACTACAGCTTCTCAATTCTTCCCTAGCGATGGAATTTTATTCATCTCTGATATTCTGGGATGAAAAAAGACCAATAAAAACCCGTATTTTAAATAGTTTGAATTTATCAGAATTAGGGTGTATTACTAACGCCAACGCAGCTAAGTAACGCATCTCACGGGATATTTTATGATAATTTTTTCATCTCCTCGATAATTGTCCTTGTCTCGACGCTAACGGTACCCCCACGGGTTAATAAGTCAACCACTTGCTCTTTATACTTTACAAAATGATAGGTATTAAATTTCTGAGCGATGGTTTTATCTTTGGATTCCTTTTCTTTATATTGATCTTTATACATTATCATAACTACTCTAGAATATCCGCCCTTAATTTCTATGTGTTGTTCTTTCAATAGGGCTAGATTAGATTTAATGGTCATGACCGTAATTCTGACTTTAGTAAACTATCCATAATTATTTTAGTACAAGTATAAGCTTTTGGAAAAAAGCAATCTTATCGGTCATGGTAGTTTTGCCTGTCTCTGGGAATCAACTCGGACCGACTGAAGAAACAAAGGAAAATGGAAATTTTGCCGATCTAGGGCTGGCCTTTGCTATAAGTGAGCTATATAGCGCCTCCTTGGCTAGTGAGGAAATTCTCAAACGCTAAAGCTGAGAGCTCACCGCTATAACTAAGCACACGAATCACCCAGACTGAGAAAATATCATGCGTATCGCTCACGATGTCACCGAATTGGTTGGCCGCACACCTTTAGTACAATTGAATCGGATTCCCCAAGCGGAGGGCTGTCTTGGCCGAATTGTGATGAAATTAGAAGGGATGAATCCCGCTGCTTCCGTCAAAGACCGCATTGGCACTCACATGATTAATAGCGCCGAAAAAGCGGGTTTAATCAATCCAGAAACCACGGTTTTAGTGGAACCCACCTCTGGCAATACGGGAATTGCCCTCGCGATGACTGCGGCAGCTAAGGGTTATCGCTTGATTTTAACTATGCCGGAAACGATGAGTTTAGAGCGCCGGGCGATGTTAAAAGCCTACGGTGCTACCCTAGAACTTACCCCCGGTTCCCAAGGTATGAAAGGGGCAATTTTACGCGCTCAACAAATTGTCGATAGTATCCCCGGTGCTTATATGTTGCAACAATTTCGCAACCCTTCTAACCCAGAAATTCACCGTCTCACCACTGCTGAGGAAATTTGGCAAGATACGGAGGGACAGGTAGATTTTATTGTTGCGGGTGTGGGTACTGGAGGCACGATTACGGGAGTCGCTGAAGTAATTAAATCCCGTAAACCTAGTTTTCAAGTAGTCGCGGTGGAACCTTTCAATAGTCCAGTGATTTCTGGTGGTAATCCCGGTCCCCATAAAATTCAAGGTATCGGTGCAGGTTTTATTCCGGAAGTTTTACGCACAGATCTGATTGATGAGGTAATTACTGTCAGTGATGAGGAAGCTTTTCAATTTGGTCGTCGTCTGGCAAAAGAGGAAGGGTTGCTTTCGGGGATTTCTTCCGGTGCCAATCTTTGCGCCGCGATTCAACTGGCCCAACGACCGGAAAATGAGGGTAAATTAATTGTGGTGATTCAGCCTAGTTTTGGGGAACGTTATCTGAGTACGCTGATGTTCCAAAATATCGAGGAGCGCGAGTTAACTTTGGTGTGAAAAAAATATCGTCTTCAGCCTCTACAGTGAGCCTTTAGCTTTAACTATAGCAGTTATCTTAAATGGTGGCCTAGGATTCAGGCGCAGGTCGTCGGTCGTCAGTATTCTCCGAGTCGGGAGCCGGTCGTTAGGAGACAGGTTTTAGGTTTTGGGGTTTTGGGGTTTTAGTTCAATTTCCCCACTTCCCCACTTCCCTATACTTTTTAAACAGGATTTAGTATTAATCGTATTTTAGGAGGGATTTTTTCACCTGTAGGGGTATTTGTAAAGGTTGCGGTTTGATTGCCTCTTTCCCGGAACAATTATCCAATAAAGCCGATCGCACTTGTGCATCGGTTTCTCGCGAGAGAAGATAACGGAAGTATTCTTGGCATTGTTCTCGACGACTGGGGGAAAGTTGCATTTCACTTAAACGTCGGACTGCCATTAAGCGCATTAAGGGATCATTGACTGTTAATTTTTCTAACCAGCGATCGAAGTTTTTTGACTCATTTTGACCGCGATGGTCGAGAAAATGCCATCCTAGCAGGATTAAAGTCAAAACCGTGCCAAATCCTTGCAAAATTGAGGCCAGGGCCAACCAGCGATTTTCGGCATAGGTCCAAATGGCGACAGCGAGATAGGTGGCTAAACTGCCCAAACCGCCACAGACTACCGCTAAAGTTAACTTACCGCTATCGGCACTGAAAAAAGCACGCCCCCACAGCCACAGCGATGGCCAGTTTTGACCCTGGAGATGGTAAACTCCGATCATCGCCCCCACCCCGGTTAAAGTGGCCAAAACTAACTGCCAATTCCACGCCCAGAGGATCAAAAAACTAGCACAAGCTGCCGCCCATGTCAAGAATTGACGGGTTTTTTTGGCGGCGAGAGTTTTAATGACTCGACGCTGCAGAGCGGGGGAAAAATAGGGAGGAAGGCGGAATACTGAAGACACGGGAAGTTTTTCACTGAGGGTTTGATGATCACTATAGCCTGTTCTCAGGCAGACAGATCATTTTTCTCGGTAAAAATCCTCGTGGCAAAAGAGCGCAGTGCTAGGGTGGGCTAAAATTGCGATCGAGAATCAGCTAAAGTTCAGGTTGGCGGGCTTAGGTGTTAAGATGGTTTGCCATCAAACTCAACTTTTTTTATTAGTAAATAGCTGAACAATATTCTGTAAACTTATATACAGAAACCTAAAGAAATATATTAATTTGCAGTCTTTAGGGCAGCAAGTTCTGATAGACGATCTAAAGTAGTAAGTATAAATACCGCATCTAATTTTACCTAGTCACGCCAGCTATCTAACTCATCTATTTCACTTCCGAACAGAGTTGAAACGTCCTTTGTCTCGGTTGAATCTTGCGGGACTTTTGCAAGATGATCTTACTTATTTAACTTTGCAATAAAAGGGGATTGCTCCCCAGAAGTTTTCAGAGTGGTTGGATTGTGTTTGCCTAAAAAATTTTTGAGCAAGGAGATTAAATATTATGGATACTTTATCTACAAATTCCCATCCCCGGCGTACCATTGCCTTGACTTTTTCTGGGGGAGGCTTTAGAGCAGCAGGATTTTCTTTAGGTACAATGGTTTTATTAGAAAAATTGGGTTTACTGGAGAAAGTTCAAGCTATTTCATCTGCTTCTGGAGGCTCGATTGCCGCTGCTTTTTTTCTGATGGCTAAAGCCAAAGTTTATACACCAGAAAAGCCAGATTTACTTGATGGTAATTCTTTTTATCAAGAATTCTATACTCGCCTCAAGTCTTTTCTAGAAAGTGACAAGGTTGCCAATGCGATTTTGTCAGATTTGGGAGGTTCTCAAAAAATGATTAAAAATGCTGCCAATTGTTATAAGGAACAATTGTTAGAAACCCTATTCGGAATCTCTAAACCCTCACCAGCAAGAGGAACAAAAGAAATAAATGAGCGAGTTTGGCAATTATTACAGGATGCTAATACTTCCCCCGACTGTTTAAGTATCAATTCCACTAATATGACTGATGCCTCTTTATTTAGATTTGCGATGTTACGGACAATTATCAGTGAAGATAAAGAAATCTGTAGAGAAGGGAAAGGAATAGTAATTGGCAACAAATTTATTGATATATCTGATCCAAAAAATCAACAAATCAGCCAAGATTGTCAAAATCTTAGCTTAGGAGACATGATTGCGGCTTCCTCTTGTTTCCCTCTTGGTTTTGAACCAATTATTTTTCCCGATGATTTTGGCGATAACAAAGAAAGTTTAAACCACTTACAAAAACTCACCCCCAATCAAGATAGAGTTGCTTTGATGGATGCTGGTTTGTACGATAATTTAGCCTTAACTTCTGTTGAATCCTTAAGGTTAACTTCTGTTAAGTCATCAGGATTTTCTTATGATAAATCTAAGCCAATTAAACTACCAAATAAGATCGATCTTGTGATAGCCACCGATGCAGATAACCTTGAACCATCGAGTGCTTTATTAGATGCGTCTAAACTCAATCAAGTCAATAAATTTGAGGATTTAGTTAAGAATTTAACAGGTTTTACAAGAACAGTCCTTCAGGCAATTATAAAACCTCTAAATTTTCTTTTCACCTCCCGTAAGTGTCGTTGGATTGGCTGGTTAGCTTCTCAAGTGGGTATTAAAGGAGATGAGCTTCCCGCTCATAACTCATGGCGGTCTCTTGATCATAACAAATTAGCCAAACTAATTCCAGATCGAGTCAAAGAATTATCTCCTGTATTTGGCTCTTTTTTGCAAAGAAATCGCAAACTTACTTATCAGTTTTTGCAATATAAATATGAGCAAGAGTCCAACAATCCTGAAGGAGAATCCCAAAAGATTGATCTAGTTCGTAATTTGATCTTTGACCTTTATCATAGAAATGATCAAGATTTGGCCCTAAGTGAACTAGATTGTCCAGTGCAAGAGTGGAAAGAGGAGGCTCCCTTAGAATCTGGTGAAACTCTCAAACAAATCAAAAAAATGATCGCAAAAATTAATACACTGGTCTTAGCTTTGGTCTTAGATCAGAATGAGGAACTAGATACTAAGAATTTGATAGGAAGATTTGAAATCAATGAAACAAATAACCAAGAATATATAATTTGTCTATCTAAATTAGCGACGGCTCTACCGACAACACTTTGGTTAAAATGGTACAATGTTTGCAGTGTCAAGAGTTACGAAATCTCCCTAATCAAGAAGATTTTAGACCCTAAGTCAGTGCTAATCTGGAAAATAGATAATCAAGAGGAGACAAAAAAACTGATAACCAACTTAAAGATGACTTTTGCTAGTCAAAAAGAAGACAAAAGAGTGACAGCAGCGGAGGTGGTTATTGCCTGTGGTTTCGTGGCAGCTTGCTATAATCTTTTAGAGTATTCAGCCAATAAAAGCAAGCTACTTTATAGTAACCAATCGGATTTCACCTTAACTAAAGTGGACAGAAATAATCCTCAACAGATGAAAACTTTAGCCGAAATATTTAAGGCAAATTTTTCTGAAAAATCTCAATACTTAAATCTAGACATCGGAGAAATTAAAAAAGCAGCTGCAATCTGGTGGGAAATTATCTCAAGGGAGTCTCCTAGTCAGAATTTTTCAGAGGAAGAAAGTTTACATCTATTTATTAAACATATCGTCCAGATGTTGGAGGAGTTGCCACCAGAAAAAGTCTCCACAGTGATGGAGAAAAGGGATGTGATCGCTGCGTCAATGTTTTAATCGAACTTTTTATTCTTTCCTAAATAAAGGAGGAAATGATTATGATCTTCTCATGGACTGATTATGTGCGTGCCGTTGCTACCACCGAACAAATTCCCACTCGGTATCGCAAATTACGGGTTGTTCAATTAGCACAAGCAATCGTTGAATCTGCACGAGGTACGAGTAAACTTTTTCAAGAAGCGGGAAACCCCGGTGGACTCAAATGGCGAGATAAAATTGACGACAATTACACCGAAAAAATCACCCATCAAATTTGGTTAGTTACCCCTAGCGAACCCAATGGTTGTTATTGGTGTCATTGGAAAACCGCAGAACAGGCCGCAATGGGATATTGGCGGTTTATCGGTCGTCCGAATTCCCCCTATCAGGGATGGGAAGAATACGATAATGATCCGGAAGGCTATTTACAATATATTTGGGAAAAAGGCTATGCCACCGACCCAAACTATGTCAGTAAGGTCAAAAATGTTTTCCCTGAAGCTCAAAGCTTACTAGATGAATATGGTGGAGAACAACCTCCCCCATCACGGGTTTTCAAAGTTGCTATTATGCCAGGACATGGAGGGACAGATTCAGGGGCAGTCAACCATGCGCTAAATTTACGGGAAAAAGACTACAACTGGAAAGAAGCAGTTGAAATTAAAGCCCGTTTAGAAGCGGAAGGCAATTATCAAGTGATTATCTGTCGTCAAGAAAATGAATTAGCTTCCCTTTCAACCTTGCAACAACGAGCTAATGACAGTGGTGCAAATGTTTGTTTGTGTCTGCATCATAATGCTTGTAACCGACAGGCAAAAGGTTGGTGGTTATTTTATGTGAATCGGAGTCCAGAATTTGAGAAATTTATCAAAATCATCGATAAACACTTCCGAGGACTGCCTTTACAAGGACGGGGTTATGAATACGCTGGAACGCCCTTTGCTCATGACTGGTATAGTCGAGTCTGGAATTGTACCCATGCTTGTACCATGCCCACCATCTTGTTTGAAAGTTGCTTCATTGACAATGATGAAGATGCTCGTTGGTTGAGAGATGGCGGTTATCAGCAAATCGTTGAGAAAATTTGTGCGGGAGTTAAGGAATATTTAGGAAGTCAACCACCCCTACCTCAGCCTGAAAAATTCGTCTTTGTCTGTGATGCCAATCCGCCTTTAAATGTGCGGAAAGGTGCAGGAAGTAATTATGATCCTGTGGGGCGTTTAGATAACGGGACACGATTAACGGTTGTAGGTGAAGAGGGCAATTGGCTCAAAATTAGTAAACCGATTGAAGGTTATGTTCATCGTGACTTGACAAAATCTTCCTATTGCGTGTTTGTCAATGACCCGAATCCGCCCTTAAAAGTCCGTTCAGGGGCAGGAACAAACTTTTCGGTGGTCACGGAACTGACTAATGGCACACCCTTAAACGTGATAGGGACGGATGACAATTGGCTTCGCATTGATAAACCCGTGGAAGGTTATGTCTTTACTTCTTTAACTTCCTCGCTGCATCGAGTCTTTGCTGCTGATGCCAATCCTCCCTTAAATGTGCGCTCTGGACCTGGAACTACCTATGAAAAAGTGGGTCAATTAGACAATAATACGGCTTTAACTGTCGTAGATGCTGGTTTGGATAGTCAAGGTGCGAGATGGCTTCGTATTAGTTCACCTTGTTCCGGTTGGGTTCTAGAAAGTTTAACCTCCGATCGCCTGATGGGTTCGGGAATCAACCCTCCCGCTTCTAATCTATCGGAAAGTGAGCAATACGATTATTGTGCCGAGATTATCACCCATAATGGCGGAACATTGCGTAAACGCAATTTAATCTCTTTCCGGAAGGAAACCAGTACAAAAGTCAATGATTGGCATGGTTGTTACGATGATATTACTTACATGATCTGGAAAGATGGCGCAGGGAAACACGCTTGTAAATACGCCTCTAACACGGAACCCTCATCTCAGTATGAAGATAGTAATAATCCATTGGCTGATCGCAACAGAATGGGGGTTGATGCAAATGGTGATGGACGACTGGATTTAGGACGTTTACCCGAAGGATATTACGAATATAAAACAGGAACAAGTGCCACCCTGGGTAAAGTATTGTGTCCTACCGCATCAGCCATGGCGGAACGAGATACCAGTCACGATGGCCTATTTCAACCTAATGAACCTCGTGCTTCTGCTGGAACAACGATGTTATTTCATCAAGGTGGAGAAACGAATCCTTTCAGTGCCGGATGTCAAACCATGCCTCCCAATGAATACACCAGATTTTGGAATGATTTAAACAGCAACGGTGATCCTGGTGTTATTGGTTATACCATTGTTCGCTGGTGTTCAATTGCTTAATTCCTTGTCCATTCACGTCAAGTTAAGCAATCACAGATAAAATATTGTCGGCATTGACTTAACTTGATTACCAAGAATGGCAACACTATTGGCTGAAATGGCTGGATAAAAGTCAAAGGCGATCGAGATGTTCATTTTGTCTTTGAAGAATACGCAGAAGTCAAGGAAACTTAAACTTTTTGTTAGGTAGGGCAAAATCAATCTAATCCCCTCCTAGTTTTAATAATTATGATCACTTATTTGAGGACTTAATTATGATGTCAATCCCTGAAGAACTCAATCCCAACCAAGGCATCCCTGGATGGCTAGAACTCGATGATTTAAGCCTTCATGGAGACATGGTAGCACGCATCCCTAAAGGAGCTTATATCAAAGGAATAATCGGTGGAGAAAAACCTTTTTTTCCCGTCTCTGAAATTCTTGGTACAGCTATCTCTAAACCTGAAGGAGTAAATAGCAATTGTGGATGGGTTGAATTAGAAACTCTGACCTTTCATCGTGACATAGAAGCTGTTGCACCCCTTGCTCCTTATGTGCGGGGAGAGATGGATAAAGACCACAATTTTTATCCCGATAAACCTTATACTATTGTGCGCTCAAATGATTTTATTGGCAATGGAGAAGAAAAGTTTATGACGACTCAAGCTATCGAAGCATTGGTAAATACTGTCATTAAAAAATACCCCATTGATAGTACACAGATAACCGATCCAAGACAAAAATTTACTTTATTAGCTGGATCGAAACTTGAGATTCAACAGTATGACAGGGTGGATCATAATCATTGGAAATTGCTTTTATCTTCCCCTGTCAATGGTTCAGTCATCTGGTTTGCTTATAGTCCTCATGTCAATATCATTCGCCCAAATATTAACCGAAGCACGGTGATTACTTACCAAATCTTAAACGATGACAATGGGAAGCTGAAAGCAACCGCTAAATTAGCCTGTAACTTTTGGAATCGTTTTGTCATTCCTCAGTCTAATATTGTGATCCGACTAGGAACATTTTATAGTCCTGGTTCTGTGATTGCTAGAGCCTATAAACCTTATCAACAAGGCAATACCGTCTATGGCAAGATTGAGTTTAATACTAAGTATCTTGGAACGTTTACTAATTATGGTATTGCTGGCACAATTATTCACGAAATTGGACATACATTAGGATTTGGTTGGGATCAATGGATGAATTTGTTTTATCAAAATACGGGTGCTTTTAAACCCGAAACAATCAAGAAGATTCCCGAACTACAATATATGTTTGTTGAAACCGATTATGGTCCAGGAACAGCATATTCCCACTGGGACGAAGAACGATTTGATCAGGAATTAATGACGGGATTCAAAGATACCTATGAATATGTCTTACCTGTGACGATTAAAGTGATGGCACTTCTCGGTCATGTTATTGCTGAGGAATTAATCCAAAAAACGAATTTAGAAACCTTGATTCGTGAGATTGAAGATGTTCTATTCACCATGACAGAAACAGTCCAAGAAATTAACTTTGAATACTATAAAGATACCGAAATATCGGAGGAAATTTACACCGCATTGACCTAAAATTGTCAACATAAATATGGGGGGAGTTATTACTATTTTCCTGAATTAAGCTTCCCCCGATCGAGTGTTTCATAATTTAAGGACTGTTTCTATGAAAATTACCCACCTTTTCAAGCTATTATCAGCACTTAGTTTGGCTCTTCTTCTCGGTTGGCTTTTCCCGATGGCTCATATTAAGGCTGACAATGTATCAACACTGGGAAAATATCCTGTCTGTGAACCATCTGCTGTCGTAAAAGTAACCTGTCCAGAATCAGAAGGAAATTGCCTTTTAGTAGCAGATAATGAACAAAAAGACGCTCTCTTTCTCTATTCTGTGAGTTCTAAGCAATTAGACTCAACTCGTCAAAGTCAGTTAGCCTTAGAGAAAAAAATAAGTGACATTGAAGCGATCGCAAAATTAGATGATAATAAAGTTCTTCTCTTCGGTTCTCACAGTCGTAACAATAAATGTGAGATCAAAGCAAATAGACAACGGTTTGTACAGGCTCAATTGTCGGGAAATCAATTAAAAATTATTGGTGAACTGATCCAAAGTCCTCAAATCGATTCTAAAGTTCTCTTTCAAGGTCTAGATGTGAATTCTAACAAGATTATCAGTGCCGTGAGTCGTGCTATTGATGAGGCGGAAACCAAGGCTAATCAATCATTAGGAGATAAAGTGGCGTGTGAACAAGCCAATGCTTTTAATGCGGAAGGAGCAGTAGCCATTCCTGAGCCTTTATCCCTCGAAAAATTCAAGATTTGGATTGGCTTACGTTCTCCCGTTGTCACATTAGACGCTAAGAATTATGCTGTTTTACTATCAATGGCTAATCTGGATAACTATCAATTCGATGGTGCAACACTTCTAGATTTAGGGGGACGGGGAATCAGAGAAATTACCTTTGATAATAACCAGATTTGGGGAATTGCTGGCGGGCCGAAAGATGGTCAAGATAATTTCGTTTTTTGGAAACTATCGGCTGAGGATCTCAAACCCAATACGATTCTTAAACCTGAAATCCTTCGAGAATTACCCCAGTCATCGGAAGGATTAGCGATCGTTGATGGAACGGCCTATATTTTGATTGATGGCGATAGTGGGGATTCTGGAAATCAGTGTGAAATACCCGCCAGATTTGTGCAATTTACTGTCCCTGATTAAAGTTGTTTCCTCACATTTTGCCAGTTTTAAAACTTAGATAATCCTCTCACATTGCCAAAAAGGAGCAAAAATGATGACTACTCAAAAACTGAAAGCTCTAGTCAATACTGTTATCAAACAATCTACCCTAGATAGCAGTCAGATTACTGACCCTACTCAAAAATTTTCCTTGATAGCTAAAGATGAACTTGAGATTAATGATTACAAATCTGCGGACAATAATCACTGGGAATTAGAATTAACAACCCCTGTTAATGAGATAGGGAAATGGTTCGCTTATATTCCCCATGTCGAAATTAAAAGTAATGACCCTGTGGCCAAGATATTACAAGATATTAAGCAGTCTCAATTTAAGGTGTATCATCGACCAACAGAACAAGATAAAGCGGGACTGGGGATTTTTCCTTTAAATGGATTAGACGGACGTTCAGAACGCATTTATCCAGCTTATATTTTGGGACCGAGAAGACAAGTAGATAGTCTTGTCAGACAACTCAATGCCTTACTTTCTGTTAAGGATACAGCGTTTATTATTGCCGAGCGTTTAGTCCAATATCCTGAAGACTATCTTGCTACTCTTTCTAAATTTGATAAAGCAGTTCTTATTCAATCTTTTGTGGGTGTTGGTAACTCTACCTCTGACAACCTAGTACCAAGACATGAAAAAGAATTGTGGCGTATTGAACAGTCAATTCGCCTTTTACAAGCAAGCCATTTGTCTATCTCTGCTCTTGTTTGTGCTATGGGAGATTCCCCTAGTTCAGTCGCTATAAAAGTTCGCAATAAAATCCAAGAAAGACTTGATCAACTTCTGGAAAAATACCATTTATCTACTCTGAAAAAGCCAATTACTTGGGGTGCTGATGAGTTAGTAGCAATGGCGATGGCTCAAACTCTTCCTCAGACGAAAGTGCGTATTCAAGTAGCGAATAATGATACCAAACTTCATTATGATGCTAACCGCCAGCCTTGGGAAGTGATTCGAGAAAAATTGCCCGCTATCGGACTCATTGAAACCGAAAATGATTGGGATTTTGAGGTAGCTATTTTAACTCGTCGTCAAGGTGGTAGCACTGATTGTTATCAGAAAGACGACAAGGAACAAGCGAAGTTAGATGAGCGATTTCTGGCTAAATATAAGAACTATTCTTCCGAGCAACGCGCTAAATTAGTCATCATTGATGGCCGACTTTTTAATGGGGCTTGGAATGCTCAATCAGTCCTGCCTTATGATGATTTATTGGCCTTTGGTAGCTGGGGAACATTTGGCAATTGTTTTGGCTCAACTTTGGCAGCAGCAAAAATTATTTTCTACGCTAAAAATCCTGCTGCTCAGAAACAACTTTACCTAGAGGCAATTGCTCATGACGTTTTTGCTAATGGCTATCAAGAAGTTCAACGACCAGAAGAACCTAAAAGCTTCTGTAATCAGCTAAAAAATCAAACAGGAATCACTTTCAAGCATTACGACGGATATGATAATCCTGCTACGGTCAAAAAAGTCTTTGAGGTCTTAAATCGGCGCGTTAATGCCAGAATGCAAGAACATTTTACAGGACTTCCCCTTGTTAATAACCGAGTCTTCCGAATTACCCCGCAATTTTGGCGCACTTTTGAGAGTGAAGTCCACATCTGGCCAAGATTACCAGAGGAAATTCATAAAGTTGGTATCTATCGTACCGATCTGGAAGCGATCGCTTTTAATCCTTCATTGGGCGATCAATTCGTCTAACAGTAAATTTTTCAACAATCCCATAGGAGAAATACCATGACTTCCCTACAAATTATCAATCCTACCAATCATGCTCACTTTGAATGTCTAAAACCTGTTACTTTTAGAGGCAAAGTAAATTCTGGAATAGTCACTGTAGAACTCACAGCAGATGACAAATATTCCCTAGGCAATAATCAGGTTAAAGCAGACGGTTCTTGGTCGATTACTTATTCAGGATTCACGAATCCTGGTGATCGCAAAATTACCGCTATCGCTCACACTCAAACCAATCAAAATAAAGAAGAAACCAGCATTCTGATTCATGTGGCAGCTCCCTCAGATTATACTAAAACTATTTATGAGGGTTTAGTTTTAGATGCTTACAAAAACCTCCAACACACCCAGTCTCTGCCGACAGATCACAGGTTAACTGATGCCGAAGGATGCCGGTTATTTGAACAAGGAATCCTGCCCATTCTTCAGTCCAAAACAACCTTTATGGAAGCAACGGAGGAAGGTCATAAGAAACTAAACGAATTAGTTGAACAAAACAAAGATCAATACGGTATTCATCATGCACCCTGTGCTTATTCTGTCTCCTGTGTGATGAAATATCTGGCTGAAAAGTTAGGATTAGCCACCGTCAAAGCACTTTTCCAAGACCCCTGTTTAATTGATAATGTTCAAGTTACAGGCGTTGAGAAAAAACTGCGTCGTCTGGGATTTCTCTACTTTTTGAAAGAAGATTACCTAGCACCTCGTGGGGCAATTGGAGCAAGATGGCCTCGAAATAATCAGGATCAATCGGGTCACATTTATTACATCACCAAAGATGGAGCAAAAAGGACTCAGTTTCCCAACCCAGAGAATGATTGGGATGATCAACAGGGCAAACACGAAAAGGGCATAAACGGGCCTAAATGGCAAATTAAAGACCTTCATGCTGAAAACCTCGATTTCTTCGATCATGTTTATATACAATGGGAGAATGGCTACACAGAAGGATTTTGGTTGCCACCGGGTATTTATCCTTTAAATCGTGGTTTCAATCTGTCGAATCTTTAGTTCCGTATTCTAACAATGCCCATGGGCCGACCGTTTAAAGTAAGTGGCACTTCGGTAATAGCTCAGTTTCTAATGGCAATTGGTCAGTCTCTTATCGTTTTACTGACAACGGCAAACGTCAAATTGAAGCGAGAGGATTTGATCAAGATAATCATTCTGTTGCTAGTGAAAAGATTACTTTAGAAATTGAAGCTTCTTCCATAAGCTGTGAACTAAGAACGAAACTCTTTGAAATTGGCGGTTATTCTGTTTGGCAAATTTCAGGACAAACCGCTTTTTTCTATCAATCAAAAATGAGTATTGATGCCGATGGTGCGCCGAATGCCTATCATCCCGACAATATTGGCTTAGATGATCTGAAAAATGCCGGTTATCCAAATACGTCTTGGTGGAAGAATATTCTTGTCCCTGACCCTCAAAATCCTAATCGAGCTTATGAGCAACGGGAGCATCTCATTTATGCAAGCGAGTAATTATACTTGTCCCTAAAACTGGTTTCTAGCAAGGCTTTCAAAATAGCTTGACATAAAACCTGATTTAGGGGTTACAAAGGTGAGCATGAGCAATGCCCACCTGAGTTTTTTTTAAGGAGTAATTACCATGAATAAAGTTGCTGTAATCACAGGTTTAGCCCTAGCATATTTTGGTGTTAATGTCAATAGTTTGCAAGGGGCAAATATCACCTACAATTTTCAAGGTGTCATAACTTATGGAAGTCTGACGGGAACTTATTCCGGTTCGGCTAGTTTCGATAATGCGGCGATTACAGGAGTGGATTTTGAATCTATCCCCTTGACCAATATTAGTTTTAATCTACTCTCCAATACCTTTAATCTCGCTTCGGCCGATGCCCCTCCCGTGGTCAATTATTTCGATGAGACTTTTATTGGCATCGATTATAGTGTCACCTCTACTAATGCTTTCTTTCCCATCGCTAATTTTGCCCTGACTAGCGGATTGTTTAACCTCAGTGAAGCGGCTTTTGCCTATACTCCTCGCTTGGGTATTGCGGGACAAGGTAGCCTAACTTTTAGCAAAGTTCCTGAACCTTCTATCGTTATCGGTTTAATCATTTTAGGAGGAATAGGTTTTGTCCTCCGCAAAAGGCCATAACTAATTTGAGACTTCCTTCGCTAAAAACGCCTACGTCTAAAGCTCTTGCTAAAGTAACTCAAGAATATATTTTGGTCTGTAATGAAGTTCCGGGGGAAGGCGATAAGTTGTCTATTTCGAGGTTCCCTATTTTAGCACGATGGTAAGTAGGGAGGCACAATTATTTGTAGGATGGGTTAGCGGTAGCGTAACATAATCAGGCGTTGGGTTTCATGCTTCAACCCAACCTACGTTCATCTTATATTTAATTCCACCCACCTACTTATTTCTACTCAATTTTATAGAGATAGGCTTCCGGGGTTTCAAGAAGGGAAGTCATCGGGCGATCGAGAGGGGGGGTTTTGGCGAGGGTAAAAATTGGAAATAAATCGTTCATTTGGATAGCCATTTTAAATTTCGGCTGTATATAATAACTACCCGATGGGCAGGCATTGGTTATCGTTAGCTCTCTTTTGGTCATAAATGTATCGATATAATCATACTGACCATGCTCTTTTCTTTTGCCTTTCTTGGCCGGATCACAAAGGGTTGAACCGACCGGAATCTGATTGATAATTT
>NZ_JASJFF010000962.1:0-8949 GCF_030065435.1 Microcystis sp. M53603_WE2 | reverse complement strand
TAGGGCGATTAACCCCCAAATTACTCCCCCACAGTCCCAAGGCAGACAAAAAGCCACTTTATGAAAGGCTCCCTTACCGGTGGGTTTGAGGTAGGGATAAAGAGCGATCGCCATTACTTGCCCCCAACGTCCCCAAATTGGTGCTAAAATTAGAGCTAAGGCTCGATTATCGCTTAAATCGGTCAAAGCGGCGATTTTTAGCAGCAAAACCATAGTCACGGCCATGACTCCAAAGGCCCCGGTAACACTATCGGCCATAACCGCTAAACGACGCTGGGGGTCGGTGACAGCTAAACCATCGGCCGTGTCACTAACTCCATCAAGGTGTAGTCCTCCCGTTAGATAAACCCAAACCCCCACAAGGACAACCGCACGAGTCAGGGGTGGCATTCCCAGACCAGCTAGAGTTATATCGAGCAAAACCAAAATTAAACCCAAAAATAAGCCCACTAAGGCAATCCATCGGGCAATTCTGCCAAAATCCGGCCAGGCAATCGGAACCGGAATAATCGTGTAAAAAGCGATCGCACCTAAAAATGAGCGAATTTCTTGACAAATGAAGTTAAATATGGTAGTCAATCCCCCCAAAATTAGATTCCGGTATGGCAGCTTTTCTCATAAAGATGAAGTATAACTTAATTTTGTATCAGCCACCCTGTGGGATTTTCAAAACATCTGAGAACGCCTATAATGATTTAATTCGGCATAACACGGTTACTTGTAATTTTATAGGAAAAGTTCTTGCGATTGCTCTATAGGAGAGGAATATACGGAAAGATTTTTTTTAAAATGTGTATTTGGCGTGAGATACGGAAAGTTTCCGTATATTATGTAGTTAGATCGCCTAATCTTTAAAACTTCTATCTTCCTCAAGCAAAATGTCAAATGAATCAAAAATCCCATGGCCAATTTGGGCTGCTGTTATGCTGGCTTGCGCGTTTATTGCTACTTACGCCTCTCGTCCCCAAACCGACGATCAAAGAGTTGAATATCTGCAAAAAGAAATTCGCAGTCTAAAAGAACAATTAAATCGTCAGCAACCGACTTATTCTCCAAGTGTTTCTGAACCATCGCCATCACCTACAGCAATACCTACATCAACTCCTACTATTACTACTGAACCAACTCCAAATTTATCAAATCCAAAATGGGACCATAGTGTTTTTAATTCTAGTTCTGTAGGAGATTATGCAGCATTTTCGTATAAAATGATTGAAGAACCTGCATTTAATCAACAGAATCAACAAGTAGAGTGGATTGTTGAATTTTCAAGTCCTCCAGAAGCAGAACGAAGCCCAGCAGCGAGAGAAGCTTACTTAAGACTTGAATTATTGCAGCATGGCTTTAGGGCTGAATTTATAGATAGTTCTGGTGTGTTTTTAGGAGCGAAAAACCTTGATAAAGAAGGTCAAGGAGGCAACAGAACACGATATACTTTGAGAGTTCCCAATAGTATTTGGGAAAAATGGTCAGAAGTAGCTATGGTAAAAGTTGTCAGAGACTGGTGAGACTGTTTATATATAGTGCGATTGCCAATTTTATAGCGATCGCCGATCTTGTAGGGTGGGTTAATGAAATGTAACGGTGCGATTCGTTTCTAGGGGAATAAATAGCCTAGAGTGCTGATAAAACAGATCGCCGTAGGGTGCGTTCCCTAAAGTGGCTCTTACTGCTCCAGTGATCGATTTTTGGGGAACGCACCATGCAGATTGATTGCAGCTGTGGGTTTAAGTGTGATGGCGAAGGCAGTGCGTAGCAGTACGCTGATCTTGTCGGTTGGGTTGACGGCTGTTACCCAACACCCTCAAAACCAAGATTAAATAAGGTAGGATAGAGAGCGAAAAGATATTCTAGGTTGCCGTGAATGGAAGCGTCTATATTGAAACAAGTATTGTTGGGCATTTAACCGCCAGACCCACTGACAATCTGATCGTTGCTGCTAATATCAAGATCACCCAGGATTGGTGGAACGAACATAGTAGCTCATTTACGCTTTACGCATCAGAGATCGTTGAAGATGAGGCAGCTAAGGGAGATCCGATAATCGCCGCTCAACGGTTAAACTTGTTACAATCCCTAATGCTTCTCGAACTTACGGAAGATGCGTTTGAACTTTCGCAAGCGTTTCTGACTCAAAGCAATCTGCCCCTAAAGGCATCTAACGACGCTTTACATATGGCATTAGCAACCGTCTATAACTTAGATTATTTGCTAACATGGAACTGCAAGCACATGGCAAATGCCCAAATTCACCACCAGCTGGCTCAGATTAGTTCTGATCTCGGATATATATTGCCAGTTATTTGCACTCCTTATGAGCTTATTGGATATAACCTAGAGGTTTAGTCATGTATAAAAATGAAATTCTCGATGAAATTCACAAGTATAGAGAAGAATACGCTCAATCGTTTCAATATGACTTAAGAGCTATTTTTAATGACTTAAAGCAGAAGCAACTGGCTCATAAAGATAGATTAGTTAGGTTGCCAATTAAGCGAGCGTCTAACAAATCACTGCACCCGACCGCCGGCTAAAGCATTCAATGGAACCGCTAAATCTATAGTGCGATGCCGAAGGCACTGCGTAGCAGTACGCTATCTCCCTAGGGTGCGTTCCCTAATGTGGCTCCTACTGCTCCAGCGATCGATTTTTGGGGAACGCACCATGCACATTGATTGCATCTGTGGGTTTAAGTGCGATGGCGCACCTTAAAATTAGCGAATTTCTTGACAAATGAAGTTAAATATGGTAGTAAATCCCAGCCAAATTCGCTCCCGGTATGGCAGCCTTTCTCATAAAGATGAGGTATAACCTAATTTTGTATCGGCCACCCTGTGGGATTTTCAAAACATGAGAACGCCTATAATAATTCGGCATAACACGGTTACTTGTAATGTTATAGGGAAAGTTTCAGAATATACGGAAATATTTCTTAAAAAATGTGTATTTGGCGTGATATGTGGAAAGTTTACATATAATATATAGTTATGCAGTTTTATTTTGTTAGATTCCTTAACTAGAAAGACTGTTAGTCTTAATATAATACTAGGTCGAGGTCTATTTAATATGAAGACAGAAGTTGTTGTTGCGTTGATTGCTGGAACACTAGCACTTGCAGGCTCAATACTGACCTTTTACTTAACTAAAATCAGAGAAGACAATACTAAGAGACTTGAACATACAATTGAGCATTATAGAAGCCAGATTGAAGAATTCTATGGACTACTCTTCAATCTCGTGAATCAAATTGATACGTTATATTATGTCAAAGAAGATATTGTTAATCCTGCCTCTGGGGTTCATGATCCACTAAGTGAAGAGCAAAAGAAGGAAATTGAGTCCTTTTTTAAGAATGAATATTTCTGTGATCTTCATAAAGAAATAGTCAGAATTTTGCGAACCAAGCTTTATCTAGTTGAAGGGGCGGAAATGCCTGCTAGTTTTTCCAATTATCTTCGTCATGCCACTCAAGAACAAGCTCAATTTAGATTGTGGAAGGAAAACAATATAGATACCAAGCATATTGTTGGAGAACCTTTTCCTGACCAGTTCATTAATGACATTAAATTTGATCTGCGAAATGCGATGCAAAGATATAATCAAACTAGGCAGATTTATAAGAGAAATATATTTGGTATTTCATTCATAAAATTGCCTTATTCAAAATCGAATTTGGAAAAGCATAACAACGCCCATGCACACCGAGCGCCGCAGCCGTAGGGTGCGTTCCCTAATGTGGCTCCTACTGCTCCACCGATCAATTTTGGGGAACGCACCATGCACATTGATTGAAGCTGTGGGTTTAGGCGTTGTCAAATTGAAAGATGCTCGGCGTTGCTGACTTTGGGTATGAATCATTGCATCTACATTTTTTAAAACTCAGGCTCAAACTGACTTTTTGATATATGCAAAATTAGCATTCATACCTTGATTAAGCAACGCCGGGGTTTTTTCGTTGAGTTGGCTGGCTCTTATCTTCGGTCGGCCTTTGAGCTTTTTCTGTTCTCTGAGTTGGGCTTCCAGTTGGGTGGTTCGTTACGAGGTTTTGTCAGCTATCTACTTCTTGGCGGAGGGCTTTCTCAATTTTCCTTTGGCTCTCTGTGGCAATCCTCCTATCTGTGTTAAACCAGATTTTCTCCCTCATAGCAACCCCTACACGACCTTGATTTTTGTTCGCGACAGCTTCCAGCAGTTATTGAGAGGTTACATCAGTGGGAAGTGGGAAGTAGGGAACACAGAGCAAAAAGCTGACGGCTGACAGCTGATAGCTCTTTATTGCTAACCGGACTGACGATGATCTATTCTGTATCCTAGCCTGACTCGCCAATCCCCACCGCCAAAAAAGAATAATGTACTGCGATTACCTGGTTCAAATCCTCACCGCACGCGTCTACGATGTCGCCCAAGAAACCCCCTTGGAACTTGCCCCCAATCTCTCCCAACGTTTGCACAATCAGCTTTTACTCAAGCGCGAGGATATGCAGTCGGTTTTCTCCTTTAAACTGCGCGGCGCATACAACAAAATGGCGCATTTGTCAAGGGATTTGTTACAAAAAGGTGTAATTGCTGCTTCGGCGGGAAATCATGCCCAGGGAGTCGCTTTGGGGGCGCGGCAATTGGGAACCCAAGCGATTATCGTTATGCCTGTCACCACTCCGCAAGTCAAAATCGACGCGGTAAAAGCCCGGGGCGGGATTGTCGTCCTGCACGGTGACACCTACGATGATGCCTACACCTACGCGCGGCAGTTAGAAGCGGAAAAAGGCTTAACTTTTATCCATCCCTTCGATGATCCGGAGGTAATCGCCGGCCAGGGTACGATCGGTATGGAAATTTTACGACAATATCAGCAACCGATCGAGGCGATTTTTGTCGCTATTGGTGGCGGTGGCTTAATATCAGGTATTGCAGCCTATGTCAAGCGTTTACGTCCAGAAATTAAAATTATCGGGGTGGAACCTGTGGACTCAGACGCGATGAATCAATCCCTAAAAGCCGGTTATCGGCTGCGTTTGTCCCAAGTGGGATTATTTGCCGACGGGGTGGCGGTGCGCGAGGTGGGAGAGGAGACTTTTCGTCTTTGTCAGCAGTATGTGGACGAGATTATCCTAGTGGATACGGATGATATCTGTGCGGCGATTAAGGATGTTTTTCAAGATACACGCTCGATTTTAGAACCTGCGGGGGCGTTAGCGGTAGCAGGAGCGAAAGCTTATGTAGAAAGAGAAGGAATTGAGGATAAAACCCTCGTTGCTGTGGCTTGTGGGGCGAATATGAACTTTGATCGTCTGCGGTTTGTGGCGGAAAGGGCAGAATTAGGGGAACGGCGCGAGGCGTTGTATGCTGTTACTATTCCCGAACAACCGGGCAGTTTACGGCGTTTTTGCGAATGTGTCGGCAAACGCAATTTAACCGAATTTAGTTATCGCATTGCCGATGAAAAAGAAGCACATATTTTTGTCGGCGCCCAGATCGAAAATCGCACCGATGCCAAGAAATTAGCCGAGAGTTTTGAAGCTTGTGGCTTTAAAACCCTCGATATTAGCGATGATGAATTGACTAAATTGCATCTGCGCCACATGGTGGGAGGGCGATCGCATTTAGCCGACCATGAATTATTTTATCGCTTCGAGTTTCCCGAACGACCGGGGGCTTTAATGAAATTTGTCGCCTCCATGAGTCCCCACTGGAATATCAGCGTTTTCCATTATCGCAATAACGGGGCCGATTACGGGCGCATCGTCGTGGGCATACAGGTCCCCCCCGATGAAATGAATCAATGGCAAGCTTTTCTCGATACTCTCGGCTATCGCTATTGGGATGAAAGTCAAAATCGGGCCTATCAGTTGTTTTTAGGTTAAAGTTGGCTGAATAAATCTAAAAACCTTGTTGGATAAGGCTTTTAGACTTTTTTCCCCTCAAAAAGTGCTGACCATTGGAGTGATCGGGGGTAAAATTCAGGCACTTTTTCCCTGAAAATTAGGTAACTGACTACCCCAAAATCGGTAAAACCCTACACCCTACACCCCACACCCCACACCCCACACCCCACACCCTGCCCCCACCAACAAACTTTTTCAGCAAACCCTAGGTTAAATCGCCATTTTCAGGAAGTTATCAGCATATGAATCAAGATTTTCCCCATATTTCCGTTTTGAGTCAAGAATTAATCGCCGGCTTAAATATTCAACCCGGGGGGCATTATCTCGATCTTACCCTAGGGGGTGGTGGACACAGCCGCTTGCTTTTAGAAGCCCATCCCGAAACCACAGTAACCGCCATCGATCGCGATCAAAGCGCCCTAGAAGCCGCTAAAATTAGTCTCGCCCCCTATCTAGATAGCCGTTTAACCCTCTGGTGGGGGAACTTCGCCGATTATAATGGACAAAATAGCAGTTTTGATGGCATTATCGCCGATTTAGGAGTCAGTTCTCCCCAATTCGATCAGAGCGAGCGCGGCTTTAGTTTTCGCCACACGGCAGCCTTAGATATGCGGATGGATCGCTGTCAATCCCTGACGGCAGCCGATATTATCAACCATTGGCACGAAAAAGAATTAGCAGATCTTTTTTATCAATACGGAGAAGAACGTTTATCTCGTCCTATTGCTCGCTCGATCGTCCAAAAACGTCCTTTTACTACCACTACAGAATTAGCGGCTGTCATCGCTAGTTCTGTACCCGCTAGTTACCGTTATGGACGTATTCATCCGGCAACGCGGGTTTTTCAAGCCCTACGCATCGCTGTTAATCAAGAATTAGATTCTCTCCAACAATTGTTAGATCAAGCCCCCCACTGGCTAAAATCCGGGGGAATTATCGCTATGATCAGTTTTCATAGTCTAGAAGATCGTCTGATCAAGTATGGCTTTCGCGAAGATAATTCCTTGAAAATTATCACGAAAAAGCCGATTATTCCCAGTCGAGAAGAACAAGCTAAAAACCCTCGTTCTCGTTCGGCTAAACTAAGAATAGCCCAAAAGATCGAATCAGAGGTTATCCTATAGCAGTTATCTTAATGGTGAGGTACAAACTATCTGGTTTTAGGGAGTCGTTATCTTGATGAGAAAGGCTATCAACTATTTTTTACACGAAGGAGAAATAATCGATCGAGAATTGAATTATGCTTTTGACTTGCCAAGGTTGTTTATTTTGTGTTTAAATCTGTCGTATTTGAAAGCTAAATATCGCTGACTGAACAACCATCTTTTTTCAAATTGACTTAAAGCAGACCATTGGTCGTAGGTGGGAAAAGCCACATCTTTAAAAAAAGATATCCATTGATTTAAAGTGGTTTCAATTGTGTGTTCTTTCGCCCTCTTATAACCGTTTTCAACCATTTTTTGATAAAGTTCTGGAGAACTTTTCAGACGACGAACTGCTTGAATTGTTTCCTCTAGAGAGTGAATAATAATAAAATCTAACTCCGTCTTTCTTTCTGCTAAAAAGCCTAACTCTGGAGTCAAAAGGGCAGGAACACCGGCGTGCCAAGCATTAATTAGCTTAATAGAACCTTTATTAGGATAATTTCGAGAATCAAAACTACGCGCGGCTACAATCACATCTAGATTAGTATAATTGTTCCATTGAAATTTATCCCAAATCGGCATCCAATGGCAATTGAGAGTATCCAAAGACTCTCGCCATGCTTCCGACCTTAATTCCGGTGCCAACTGACCCCTGTTGCCAATGTAAGAAATATTCTCCACTAGGGTGTTCCGTTCCCTATCTCTGGGAATTAACCCGGGCATCGGCCAATGACTAATTAGATGGGGGTTCCAAATAGAGTCTTTAGTCTTCTCCCAAGTATACGGATTATAAACAATGTGTAGGTGAGCCGAAGGGTGATATTCTTTGTCGCTTTGGACACAAATTAACATGACCTTATCCAAGAAGGGATAGTCATTATCTAGGGTGTCTCGGTCGGCGATTAAAATTCCTTGCTCTGGGATTTCTCTGGCTATTTCACAGGGAAAGCCAGCTTGTTTAAGATGAAAGTAGGTTTGGGCTATCCAAGCCGTAAAATTGCTAGGATCGCCTGTCCATAGAGTCTGGTCTTCCCTGATATTTTTTTGTCTGATTTCGTCAGGGGCGTAAAAATAGATTGTTCGCATTAATTATATAAGGCCAAAGCATTCTTTGTCCCATAGTTTAGCGCAAAAACGCTTTGCCGTCAATTGTAGCTCAAGAGGTCAGCAATTCTGATTATGGAAACCAGCCAGCCAAACCCCTAGTCTAAAGAAATATATTCGATCGCCTCCTAGGGTGGATAATTAGGAAACAATCCCTTGACCTAGGGAAATAGTACCAGGCTTCGCTTTAAGTAATTGACCGACCACAGCAATAATCGGTGTTTGCACCCCATCCATCGGCAAGAGAAGGTTTTTCATCAGTTGTGGTAAAGTAAAAACCAAGAAAAAAAGCCGGTATTTATTCTTGAAAATCACTGACTAAAATAACGCAGTCCCTTTACCAATCTTTCTACTGCCGTTAAAGCCGTTTCTGGAGATAAAGCACCGTAGGCAAGACGCAAATAACAGCCTTCTGTTATCCCAAAAGTTGAACCGGGTAACACCGCCACCCGCTGCTGCTCAATTAAACTTTTAACTAACTGAAAATCATTCTTGTCTGTGGTAATTTTCAGGAAGAAATAAAAAGCCCCTTCCGCAGTGGCAACATCACAGATATCCCTAATCGATTCTAGAGCATTCAGGCAAATTTCTCTAACTTTACTGATGGTTTTTAACTGTTCTAAAGGATAGCTTTTACCCACCTGTAACGCTCCCAGAGCCGCATATTGCGAAACCACCGGCGGACAGATTAAAATAGTATCCTGAATCTTATTAATCGCCTCAGATAAATGTTCTGGTACTACCATATAACCAATGCGCCAACTGGCAAAACCGTAGGCTTTTGAGAGACTAAATAAGGAAATAGTCCAGGATTCACT
>NZ_JASJFF010000694.1:0-11936 GCF_030065435.1 Microcystis sp. M53603_WE2 | reverse complement strand
TTAGGGATGGGACCCGGGGCGAATATTGGCGATACTTGCGCTATTTTTGAGGCAACCCACGGCACAGCCCCTAAACACGCCGGTTTAGACCGAATTAACCCCGGTTCGGTGATTCTTTCTGGGGTGATGATGTTGGAATACATGGGATGGCAAGAAGCGGCCGATTTGATTAAAAAAGGCATCGCAGCAGCGATCGCTAATCGACAAGTTACCTACGATTTAGCTCGTCTGATGGAACCTCCCGTTAATCCTCCCCTGAAATGTTCCGAATTTGCCGATGCGATTATCTCCCATTTTGGGGATTAATTTTCCGGTTAGGGTAGCCTGAAAACTGCCCTATTTTTCGGAAAATACCGTAACTACCGAGGTCTTGACAAAATAGGAAAAAACCAGAACTTCCCCCTTGAGAACTTGAGTTAAAACTTGTAGGATGTTTTGAGTGAGCAGCAAAACGGAATAAAACGGGTTTGGTCGTAATATTTCCTTTGTCTGTTTGTGGCTTTTTTAGGCAAGAGGAGGTAAGGATTGATGATACTCAACCCCTCTGTTTACGAATGATACAGGGGTATAAGATAATTCATAGTTAAAATCAGCAATACCAGAACCCTTTACTTTTTATTATCAAACTCCAACGATAAAATCACCGGCAGTTAAAGCTAATTGTGGGGAGAGGGTAGCCAACTGAATCGCCATAGCTGTAGTGGCACTACCATCGGCATCGAAGAATAAAGCTCCATTGGTGGAATTATAGATAAAACGATGGTCAGCAGTCGTTGCTGTGGTGGCTCCGGCGCCGATGCGGAATTGACTAGAATCGATAGCTGTTCCCACCGTCAATCCACCCCCAAATTGAGACGCAGAAACCACAAGGGTATCATCGATTACTTTGAAATCGGTAATTGAGTCAATGCCGGTACCCGGTGCATTCAAGACAAATTGTTCGAGTCCTGAACCTCCTGTGAGAACATCATTACCATTGCCGCCAACTAGAGTATCATTGCCACTACCGCCTAGCAGGGTATCGTTTCCGTCTAGTCCGGTAAGGGTGTTAGCGGCGTTATTTCCTGTTAGTAGGTTATTGCTGTTATTGCCTGTCCCATCAATAGCTACAGTTCCCGTTAAAGTCAGATTTTCAAAATTAGCGGTGAGAGTATAGGAAGCAAATCCAACTTTGACCGTATCAGTTCCTGCGTTAGCATTTTCTGTGATTGTATCCCCTGCATCAATGGTATAAGCGTCATCACCAGCGCCTCCTTCGAGGGTGTCATTACCGGCTTTTCCATCAAGAGAGTCATTCCCTTCTAACCCAAGAAGAAGATTATTGCCACTATTGCCGTTAAGACTGTTGTTTAGGGTGTTCCCAGTACCGTTAATAGCAGCATTGCCACTGAGGTTGAGGTTTTCTAGGTTGTCTCCCAAAGTATAGGTAAAACTAGCTGTGACAGTATCAGTTCCTTCGTTAAGATTTTCTATCAGGGTATCTCCCCCATCAATGGTGTAGTTATCATTGCCGCTGCCACCCACGAGAGTATCATTACCTAGTCCCCCATTGAGGTTATCGTTACCTGCTAATCCTTCCAGTCGGTTATTGCCGTTATTTCCCGTCAGGCCATTGTTACTGTTATTACCGGTGCCGTCAATATTTCCTGTAGCGAGTAAGGTTAAATTTTCTAGGTTATTAGCGAGAATGTAGCTGAAACCCGCTTTTACGGCATCGGTTCCTTCGTTGGCATTTTCAACAATCGTATCACCGGCATCGATGGTATAAGTATCATTGCCAGCACCACCAACGAGAGTATCGTTACCTGCTTTACCATCGAGATTATCGTTACCTGCTAATCCTTGCAGTAGGTTATTACCGTCATTACCAATTAGGGTGTTATTGAAACCATTTCCCGTGGCATTGAGGTTATCTGTTCCTAACAGGGTGATATTTTCTAGATTGGTTGCTGTTAAGTCGAAATTAATCGAAGTTTGAACGGTATCGGTTCCCTCGTTGGCATTCTCGACAATGACATCGTTAAGGTCATCGATGATATAGGTATCGTTGCCTGCATTTCCAATCAAGCTATCAACACCCGCACCGCCATTGAGGGTATCATTGCCGGCATTACCGATAATTGTGTCGTTACCTGCTAGTCCGCCGAGGCTATCATTGCCACTACCGCCGATGAGTTCGTTGTTGTTGGGATCTCCGTCATCATTGCTAATTGTGCCTGTCACGGTTGCGGTTGTGCCAATCGTATAACTTGTGCCACTGGTGAGGGTAATGCCAATGGTTTCATGGGGTTCAACGATATTATCGGCGGTGGGATTGAGGGTCAGGGTAGCGGTGGATGAGCCGGCTAGAAATGTAATCGAACCTGCTGTTGCACTAAAACTATTCCCCCCGCTACGGGTGTAGTCATTGCTGAAAGTAGCCGTTCCACTGACGTTGAAGTTAACGGTTAAAGAATTAGTTTTGTCTCCAGTGCGAGTGAAGGTATAGATAAGGTTCGGTGAACCGTTTTCATTGACATTACTGGGATTAACCGCTAGACTGACTTGCGGCAATTCTATAGCGGCAGCAATGAAGACAAAAGCCTCCGAGTTCAGTTCTAAACCAGTAAGATTGGCGAAAATAGCGATAAGTTCATCTGGTTCACCCACCGGCTGGTCTAGGTAGAGATGGGTATCGTTATTGACGGTTTCTAGACGATAATAACTCTTGTCGCCGTGCAGTTGTACGATATCTTCGATCGAGCTAAAGTCTTGAATTAGGGCGTAGTCTGTGGCACCATTACTGCTATGATTGCGATCATCGTAGCTCCACCAACTTTCATCACCTAGTATAAAGCGATCGCTGCCTGTTCCTCCCGTCATTGTATCAATTTCATTAAGACCCGGGGTGAGGCTATGGCTATCAACTCCTAAAAGAGTATCATTACCTGCTTGTCCATCGAGGCTATCACTGCCGGTTGTTCCTGCCAAAAAATCTTGATTACTGCCGGTGATTAAGGTTAATCTATCAATGCGATCGTAGGTTACTTGGTTATCAGTGGTGTTGATACTCCCTGAACCATTGCTGTAGGTTGAGGAGACTGGAGTTGTTAGGCTAGAATAGTCTACGATCAGATGGTCGATGCCTTCCCCCCCATCTACCGTATCTATTCCTAAACCAGTGTAGATGACATCGTTGCCTGTACCACCTAAAAGGTTATCATTACCGCCGCGTCCTTCTAGAGTATCATTACCGCCTTGTCCATTGAGGGAATCATTACCATCGTCACCGATGAGGTAGTCGTTACCACCACTTCCGGGTACAATTACGCTTTCTATGCCGGTGATAGTTGCGGGGAAAATGATATTTCCAGAATAACCCGGTGCTATGTCAATGCGATCGTTACCGCCACCGCCGTCAATGATACCAGTATAGGGGCCATAGAAGATAAAGATATCATCCCCATCGCCACCAATAACTGTACCTGTACTACTCAGGTTAATAACACCTAGGTTAAAGCTATCATCTCCCACACCACCATTGAGGGTGTCATCTCCTGCCCCACCATAGAGGGTATCATTACCTGCGCCACCATCGAGACTATCATCGCCGTCACCACCAATGAGGTAATCTGCACCACCGTTGCCAAAGATGGTATCGTTGCCAGAGGTTCCGTAAATAGTATCATTGCCACTGCCACCCTGAACGTTCATTGCTTCGATGTTGGTGTAGGTGACGCTGTTATTAGTAGTGGTGATTGTGCCACTTGTACCCGTATTGGTAGAGGTAATATTGCTGGTTAGGGTAGAGTAATCGAGGAGTAGTAAGTCACTTCCATCGTTACCATTTACGGTGTCGATTCCCAAACCGGGGTTAAGGGTATCATTCCCGATTCCACCCAAGAGATTATCGTTTGCTGCTAGTCCAAAAATCTGGTCATTTCCGCCTAATCCGTCAATGGTATCATTTCCTGGTGTTCCGTAAAGGGTGTCATCTCCTTCGGTGGGGTTGCTGGAAACGTCATTATCAATAATAGTGATTGTGGCTGTACTTGTTCCTAAAACTGCGCCACTGATAGGATTAGACAGATTAAGGGTAAGGGTTTCATTACCTTCATAATTAGAGTCATTATTAATGGGAATGGTGATAGTTTTTTGACTTTCTCCTGCATTAAAAGTTAATGTTCCATTGACAGCAGTATAGTCTTCTCCTGCTTTGGCTGTTCCGTCATTGGTGCTATAATCAACGGTAAAGGTTTGATGACTAATTCCTGTTAATCTGACTGTTACAGTTGCTTGATTTTGGGATTCATTAATGGTTGTGTCAGCGATAGAAATGGTAGATGTTCCATTGAGAACTTCGATAATTCCTTTTAATTGAGGAGGAAAATGAGAAGGCGGATTATTTGGCAAATCATACCATTTTTCGCTAGGACCAGGATCGTAAGGATCGTTAATAATCCCATAGTCCTCATTTCCTACATTATTTGGTTCTGTAACAGACCAATTAACATAAGTAACAGGTTCACCATTAATCCATTTCCAATCTCCTTCTTGTACTGCATCAGTAAATCCTATCCAAAATGATTCATTACTACCAAAAGCATTGACTAAAAACTGATTTTCTGCTGCATCATTAATGGTAACTAAATTCCCTCCCATTGCTTGCGCCTGTACCTGTGCATCTGTCCAAGTTGTCGCCGTAGTTAGATAATAAGTAATCGGAGTATCAACAATAGTTAAAGTAGCAGTTTTTTGTGTTCCTAATGTTGCGCCATTAGTAGGATTACCGAGGGTTAAATTTACGGTTTCGTTACCTTCATAAGCAGTATCTTTGACAATGGGTATAGTGATAGTTTTCTCGGTTTCACCGTCAGCAAATGTTACTGTAATCGATGTATTATTGTAGTCTAATGGTGAGGTTGCCGTACCATTACTAGGAGTCAAGGTAACGCTGACTTGTCCCTGAGTATTAATGCTACGAGTTAAAGTAATTTCGGTGATAGGTGTTCCGTCTTCTTTGACAGAATAATTAGCTTGACTGAAAGCAATTACACTAGAATCAGCATTTGACAAGGGAACATCAACTACAGCATATAAGCCTTGCGTACCAAAGGACTGAACAATCTCAGCATTCGGATTGGTTCCCAGGTTGATGATCGAGTTGCCGTTACCATTGCCTAAAACAGAGACTCCATTAAAAATTGGGTGAGAACTTGTAATGGTTATATTTCCATAAATCTGATTGTAGATTGGTACAAAGCCTAATCCGAAGTGATTCAAAAATGTATTCCATCCAGCCGCCTCTATAGTTGCTGTTGAGCTACGACCTCCAGCAAGATACACTCCTCCACCAGATTCAACAAAATCGATAAGATCAGCATTATCTAAGAAGATGCTCGGAAAAGATTGAGATACAAAAATACCATCATAGTCATTGAAGGGAGTTGAATAATCAGTAGTAACTGTAATTGAATATCCAGCATTTACAAGGGCGGACTCTACTCCTGAAGAAAAGTCATGATTTTGATCAACAAAATGTTCAAACAAAAGCAGATCTTTATCTGAGTCTCCCTCAGTCAAAAAGTTTGCAACATTTACGGCAAATATTGCTTGACTTTGAGTGGCTAAACTTGTACTTAGAGTATTTACGTCATTAGCAACCACAATTCTGATCAGTTGAGAATTAAAATCATTATCTTTAATCGTTAATACTGCCGTGCTTTGTTCCCCAATAATTGCGCCATTGGTCGGATTACTTAAATTTAAATTAACCGTCTCATCCCCTTCAATATCAAAATCATCAATTAGCGGAATCGTGACAATTTTTTGCGTTTCTCCACTGGCAAAATTAACAGTAACTGCACTCTGACTATAATCTTGAGATAGCGTTGCAGTCCCCCCACTTAAATTAAGTGTCGCGCTAACTTCGCCACTAAATCCCCCCGTCCGAATAACGGTTACTTGAACACTGGCTGTACCATTTTCTCGGATACTGTATTCAGGTTGACTCAAGGATAGAACACTACTACCAAAAAATCCTTCTGTCCAAGTCGCGCCGTAAATTGTGCCGTTATTATCATTTCCAGCTAAATCAGTAACAGTATTTCCCGTTCCCTCATTAAACTGCCAATAACCGATTAATCCGCTTTCAGTTCCCGTTAACTGATGATTCATATCTGCTTGAATTTCAGCTTGAGTTCGGGTTTTATTCCAGATACGAACCTCATCAATTTGACCTTGAAAAAAGTCAACAGGTGCGTCAATTGAATAACCAATTAGTATTTTATCTTGCCAAGTAAAATCAGATTGCGCTTTAGTTCCACTGGCAACCAATTGACCATCTATATATAATTTTTCTCCTCCAATAGAAGTGCCAAAAGTATGCGCTACATGATGCCAATTTCCATCAGCTAAATTTATGCCTGTACTACCAATTACTTCATTAGACCAAAGACGAGTATAAAGATTACCTTGATAAAGATAAATTGCTCGGTCATATCCCCCGTCTGCTGACATTATTGAAAATAATCCCACATTCGGGTTAGTGGTTTTAAACCAGAGTTCATGAGTAACTTCTGTTTCAGGTTCATTCAAATTTACTTGAACATAATCATTAACCCCATCAAAAGACAACGCCGCATCTTCAACAATCATCACACTTGCTGTGCCTTGACTGCCAATACTTGCGCCATTTGTAGCATTAGTCAAAGTTAAATTAATTGTTTCTCCTGCATCATTAACCGTGTCAGTTGTAACAGGAATTGATACTGTTTTAGCCGTCTCTCCATTAGCAAAATTAACCACAATGGGAGTATTATCATAATCAGCAGCAGAAACCCCAAGACCATCACTTAAATCAACCGTAACGCTCGCTTCTCCACCTAATCCATCAATCCGATTAATGGTAACTTCTTTAATTCCTATTCCCCCTTCTTTTACAGTAAAATTCGGCTGGCTAAACACAAACGTCCCCGGAGTAAATACCCCAGAAGTAAAAGCTGCTCCACCTAAAATAGTCCCATTATTATCATTTACAGCTAAATCAGTGACAGTATTTCCTGCATTTTCATTAAACTGCCAATATCCCACTAAACCTGTTTCAGTTCCCGTTAACGGATGGGTCATATCTGCTTGAATTTCAGCTTGAGTTCGCGCCTTATTCCAGATACGAACCTCATCCATTTTTCCTGCAAAGGGAGTATAAGCACTAATTTCTTTCCCTATTTTTACGGGTTCAGTATTTTGTAGAGGAATAGCATTTGTATTGATACTCGCATCTAATTGTCCATTGAGATAAAACTTTAAACTAGACCCATCATAGGTCATAGCAATATGATTCCATTGATTTAATATTAAAGAACTTTGACTATTACTATAAATATTATATCCATTCGTTGCGGCAAAAGAAAAATGAACTGTCATCGCATTAGGAGTAATAAACATTCCATAATTTCTTGGCCACCCATCACTCTCTTCTTTGGTAACAAGCGGTTGCCAATCACCTTTAATTTGACCAGGATTTACCCAAGTTTCAATCGTAAAATTCGTCAAACTTAAATTTGAACTATGGGGAATACTTACATAGTCATCAGTCCCATCAAATAATAGAGAATAATCAGTACTCATAATCTACCCCTTCTCTTAGCTGTGATTCCAAGCAAAACCGAGCGGAGATTAGTCGGAAACTAACCTACAAAAATCACCCACACTTTTACCAGATAATTGTGACTAGAACTGTTATAAAAATGTCGAGCTTGACTACATATACCCAGTCAACGAATCGCAAATTAACTTTTTAGCTGTCCTAACACTATTATAGAAATCCTAGGGACAAAAGTTCAGTATAAATACTCAATCGCAACAAAAAGAAATAAACAATATTTTGATTGTTTATTTCAGTAGTCGTGCAAAATTAATTTCCTAGTCGAGACAGGAGACAGATGAACGTAGGTCGGGTTGAAGCATGAAACCCAACGCCCGATTATGTTACGCTACCGCTAACCCATCCTACAAATAATTGTGCCTCCCCACTTATATCAGGGATCAAGAAAAGCCGTCGTTCTACGACGGGGTTTTAAACCCAAATTTTCGATAATCTCGATCGCAGTAGCTTTGCTCTAGGCTACTGGACTTGGTTAGTACAAAATAACTATTGCAGGCGTTTTAAGCGTTCTTGGAGAATTTGGGCTTGTTTTTCGGCCTCCGCTAAAGCTTGCTTCGTTTTTTGGATTAAAGCTTCTGGAGCTTTTTCAACAAAGCTAGGTTTATTCAGGCGATCGCTCAAACTCTTGATTTCCCCTTCTACTTTAGCTAAATTTTTCGCTAATTTCCCGGCCAATACCGATATATCAACCAATCCGGACAGGGGAATGAGGATTTCTACCGTAGCGACAACACCGGCGATCGCTTGATTGACTTCCTCGGTTAATTTGGCCGTCAAAATTAAGTTTTCGATCTTGGCCAGGTCTTTTAAGTACACTTGTCCGCGTTGCAAAATAGCTAATTCTTGGCTGTTTTCTGTCTGTAAAATTGCCGTGATCGTTGCCCCCGGTTTAATCCCTGCTTCGGCCCGCAAATTACGCAACACCCGAATACTTTCAATTAATAACTCAAAAGTATTTTCTAAATCTAGATCGATCAGAGAACTATCAGCTATTGGATAGGTTTCTAAGGCCAAAACCTGCTGATTTTCTTGGGTTAAATGATGCCAAATTTCCTCGGTAATATGGGGCATCAAGGGATGTAATAATTTTAATGTCCCTGCCAAGATAAAAGCCAAAGTTTGCCTAGCTGTAGCACAGGAAACCGATTCTTTATCCTTCCATAAACGAGTTTTCACTAACTCGATATACCAATCACAGAAATCGCGCCAGATAAATTCGTATAGACCTTTTGCCGCTTCCCCCATGCCATAATTTTCTAGATAATCTCTAGTTTTTTGTACTGTTTGATGATAACGAGATAAAATCCAGCGATCAGCTAATTCTAAATTTTCTAAAACTGGTTCTCCCAATTCTTCTGGGGTTTTTCCCTCCAGATTCATCATGACAAAACGGGAAGCATTCCAAATTTTATTGGCAAAATTTCGGGCCGCTTCTACGGATTCCGATTCATCGGTTTTACGGTTGTATTGCAGACTGATATCCTGTCCTGCTCCTGCCACTTCTCGAATTAAGGTATATCGTAAAGCATCGGTTCCATATTTATCAATTAAAATTAGGGGATCGATGCCGTTATTGGCAGATTTAGACATCTTTTTGCCGTTTTCATCCCTAACTAAACCGTGAATATACACATCTTTAAAAGGCATTTGTCCCGTAAAATAGCCCGCCATCATCGTCATTCTTGCCACCCAGAAAAAGATAATATCAAAACCGGTGACGAGGGTTGTCGTGGGATAATAGGTATCTAGATCAAGGGTTTTTTCTGGCCATCCCATAGTCGAAAATGGCCACAATCCCGAGGAAAACCAAGTATCTAAAACATCGGGGTCTTGTTGAATAATTATATCCTCTCCATACTCTTGTTTGGCCTTGGCTAAAGCGGAGGTTTCATCCTGGGCAACGACGAAGGGAGTATGGTTAGTAATTTCGTTGTTAGTTTCACTGATAATATACCAAGCGGGAATTTGATGACCCCACCACAGTTGTCGAGAAATACACCAATCTTTTAGTTTAACTAACCAATCGCGATAAACTTTTGTCCATCTTTCTGGCACAAAACGGGGCGAGTTTTCCTGATCTAAACAGGTTAAAGCTTTTGTGGCTAAAGGTTCGATTTTAACGAACCATTGGGTAGATAAAAGGGGTTCCACGGGAACTTTACCTCGATCGCTATAGGGGACGCTATGGCGATAGGCTTCAATTTTAACTAAAAAGCCATCTTCATCGAGTTTTTTAACGACATTTTTGCGGGCAACAAAACGATCTTGACCTGCGAATATTCCGGCATTTTCGTTTAAACTGCCGTCTAAATTCATGATATTAATAAAGGCTAAATTATGGCGTTTACCCATCTCAAAATCCTTGGGATCGTGGGCCGGCGTAACTTTGACGCAACCGGTACCGAACTCGGGATCCACCAATTCATCGGCAATAATGGGGATTTCTCGCCCCATTATCGGTAAAGTGACGGTTTTGCCGATTAAATGGCGATAACGGCGGTCTTGCGGGTTGACAGCTACACCAGTATCACCGAGCATGGTTTCGGGCCTTGTGGTGGCTACTTGAAGATAACCGCTACCATCGCTAAGAGGATAGCGAAAATACCAGAGATTTCCCTCAATGTCCTTGTTTTCCACCTCTAAATCGGAAACGGCCGACCGGGATTCGGGACACCAGTTAACTAAGTATTGACCGCGATAGATTAATCCGTCCTCATAGAGTTTGATAAAAGCAGTACGGACAGCATGGGAAAGTCCCTCATCCATGGTGAAACGTTCCCGCGTCCAATCGACGGATACCCCCAAGCGTCGCAGTTGATTAACAATGGTACTACCGGACTCCTCTTTCCATTGCCAAGCGCGTTCGAGGAATTTTTCCCTTCCTAGTTGATAACGGTCGGTTTTTTCGGCTTTTAATTGGCGATCGAGTATAGCTTGTACTGCAATACTAGCGTGATCTGTCCCGGGCAGCCAGAGGGTATTTTTGCCGGTCATGCGCTTGTAGCGAACAAGTGTATCAATCAAGGAACTCTCGAAAGCGTGACCCATGTGGAGACTACCGGTAACATTGGGAGGGGGGATGACTATACAGTAGGTTTCGCCGCCTTTTTCGGGGTTTGCTGTAAATATCTCTTGATTTTCCCAATATTGCTGCCATTTCGTTTCTGTGATCTTGGGATCGTATTGCTTCGATAGTTCCGAGGTCATGATGGGGGGATTCTACAATTCTTAGTTCTTTGTCAATTGTCCCACATTTGGGAGAGATCAAATTCTGGTTTAGTTGCTGGCTAAAAATTTTCAAGAGTCTTATTAAGATAGCTGTTATCTTTTGCTGGGGTAAATATAGCTAATTTCTGGTAACTTTTTTGTATCTCACCAGTATAATAATTGCTATAATCAATTGAGAGAGCTAATCAATAAGTGGGTAGGTATTAAAAACTTTCAGATGCCCCCCTATTAAGGGTAGGGTTGATTCATGAATCAACCCTACTTAATAAGGGGGGATCGAACCTAAAATAAATTTTTAATTTAATTATAACCAGCTACTTAAATTATGACCATAGCAACAGATAAAAGTACCTATAGCTTTGCCGAATATTTACAACTAGAGGAAACGGCAGCCTATAAAAATGAGTATCAAGACGGGGAAATCGTACCGATGACAGGAGGCACTACCGATCATAATAAAATTGCTCTCAATTTTGCCGCTTATTTAAAATTTGCCCTCAAAGAACAGAAATATAATATTTTTATCGGTGATGTGAAATTATGGATAGCGCAATATCGTCAAGCAACCTATCCCGATGTGATGCTAATTGAGGGTGAACCGATTTATTATGAAACTGGCAAGACAACTGTTACCAATCCCAGATTAATAGTAGAAGTCCTCTCAAAATCAACTCAAAATTATGACCAGGGCGATAAATTTCTTTATTATCGTTCGCTGCCAGAATTGCAAGAATATATTCTCATTAGTCAAAGTCGTCCATATATCATGCAGTATAACAAAACTGAGGAAAATAAATGGTTATTAACGGAATACGAGGGTGAAAATGCCAGTTTATCTTTAACTTCTGTCAATTTTGCTCTCAGTTTTCAGGAAATTTACGAAGGAGTTACTTTTAATATAAGTAGCTGGTTATAATTAAATTTAAAATGGATTTTAGGTTCGATCCCCCCTTAGTCCTAGGGTTGATTCATAGTAGGGTTGATTCATAGTAGGGTTGATTCATGAATCAACCCTACCTTAATAAGGGTGGTGTCTGATAATTTTTAACGCCTACCTACTTAG
>NZ_JASJFF010000649.1:0-3550 GCF_030065435.1 Microcystis sp. M53603_WE2 | reverse complement strand
TGGGAGTGATCAGGGGGAAAATTCCTGGACTTTTTCCCTGAAAATTAGGTAATTGGCCCCCTCAAAACCGGTAAAACCCCACACCCCACACCCCACACCCCACACCCTGCCACCACCGAAAAACTTTTTCAGCAGACCCTAACTAGACACAATCGGAAAATTATGCCCCCGTCAGACCGAATCCACAAGCATTTTAACTTAACGTCCACCGACTGCCAGGCGGCGGACGGAGCTAAATAAGGATCGGGAGGTCAGTCCCCGTCATACCTAACGATAAAGGGCGCAAACCTTAGGCCCTTTACAGAATGATTTTAAACCGATTGCTCTAGCAAAATTGTCTGTTTACCCGATGTTAATAATAACTGGGTTTGCTTAATTTCTCCCTTGTGGTTACGCCATTGAATGTCAACGGGTAAAGCGGTATTAGGGTCAATTTTGCCTAAACCAAAGTGTAATACTGGACTTCTCACGCCAGAATGACCATTGCCCCCATCTACCTGCGCCACCAGCTGACTGCCATCAGGTAGAGACACCTTAACCGCTGCGCCAATTGCGGGGATACCCATTTTCCCTTTTTCTGAAGAGGGATTAGGGGAGAGCGCAGGGTTTAAAAGCTCTAATTCCAGAGATTGACCGATATTTGGACTATCATTGCGGTAAAAATAAGAGGTTTCCCACTGATTTGCCACTACAAAGTCTAAATCCCCATCTCCATCCACATCGGCGGTGGCAATTCCTCTGGTGACAGAGGGATCATCTAAGCTTAATTGCGATGCCAAATCATAGTAACGTCCATCTTTACCCCGCACAAAAAAGGGATTATGTTGATGACCACTTAAATCGTCTCCATCTTGGAAATGAAACCAACTATTGGGGATTTTCAGGACTTGATCATTACTCATGGCTAACTCATGTAATTCCGGCCAACGATTGATGTCACCTTTACGAAATCCTGTGGCTTGCAACGCTTCTAACTCCCCATCATTATCAAAATCGCCGAATTTTGTTTCCCAACTCCAGCCACTACGAGAGACTCCCAGGGGTTCGCTTTTATCGACATAAGGGGCGATTCCTCGGGACATTTTCTCCGTTTCTCCCGTACTGGTAAAGAGAAAATGACTTTCCTCTAGGGCGTATTCCGAAGCAATATTACTCACATAGATGTCTAGGAGTCCATCATGGTTAATATCTCCGAAATCTACCCCCATTCCCTTAAAGCCATCATGGCCCAGTACCTTAGAATTAGGTGTCGTTAAACCTTTTTGCCCTTCCAGTAAGGCAAATTGGAGATGTCCTCTAGTAGAACGATTATGTAAGAGGCGATCGGGTCCGAAATCATTGGCAAAATAAATCTCTGGCAATAAATCCCCGTCTAAATCGGCTGTTCCGACGGCCAATGTCCAACCATGAGCAATTTTCTCCTCAAAAGCATCTTGGACTTCTTGATAAGTCACTCCAGTGGTAGAGGCATCGGACCACAAGAAAACTCGATTTTTACCGCCATTATAAGCACGGGTCATCGAATCTTGCATTTTCTCGATTTTCTGGGAATTGACATCCAAAATCTCGGCATTATCTGGGAAGTAATTGCCAATGATTAAGTCTGGGTGTCCGTCCCCATCTAAATCCGAGAAGGTTGCCGCGTTGGTGTACCATTTTTCCCTTTTTTGGCTGATTTGCTGCTGAAGATAACCTTGATCTTGCCTGATAAAAGCGATCGGTGTTCGTCCCCAATAATACACCAATAGATCCCTGAGTCCATCTTCATTGAGATCACTGGGAATACATCCCATGGGGGCCATGGTTTGGTCGTTATAGTCAAAATCGGTGACATTCAGGGTGAAGGGCTGATAACGATTGCCCGTACCCGGAACAGGCGAGATAATCACCTGATTACTTTGGGTTTCTACATGACAGAGATCATTATCCAAGCCATCTCCATCGAAATCCCCCAGGGCAACTGCCGCCCCAACTGCCGAAATCCAGCCCGAATGACGGCTTAAACTGGGATTTGTCGGTCTTTCTACTTGATAGGGTTGATTTTCTAATTCGGGTAAGGGAAAACGAGTAAAGGCAAAGCGAGAAGCGATCGCATCTCTTTCGGCCATTGATAGGGCGGGGAGACGGGAAACAGAGAATAAGACTAAAATTAGCCCCAATGCCAAGATAGACTTACTATGGCCTCGGATGAATTTTTCCAAACGATTCATGGTTTCAAAGAAGTAACTACATTCAATCTAAGCTTAAGACAGTTGAGGGGATTAGGTGCGAAAATGACTTTGGATGGCTTGTCGCCATTGTTCATAGGCAGGGATTTGGTCGTGGTAATCTAAGCCGATGAGGGTATCATCAGTGATCTTGGCTGTTTCAGTAATAGCCATTCCACACAAAATTTGACAGGCTATTTCGGTATTTTCCTGGCAGTTTTCGGCTAGTAAACGTGCTTTTGCGGCAAAAGCTGCTCCCTGGGCTAATTCTGCTCTATAAGGTTCAGCAAGCTGTTTTAAATGTTGAATTTCTTCGGGAGACACTCCCCCCGCATAAGTGCAAGCCAAGCCGATCCCACTCCATAAATGGGGTTGAAGCAGCGGGTCGAATTTTTGGATCTGATCGGCAATTTCGGGAATATTTGCCCCTTTCACAAACCAAAGACTGCGCCCTAACCCTTGAGCAAAAACAAGACGCGCATAACCCGATAATTCTTGAGGAGACTTTCTCTCTCGGATATACTTAGGCCAGGCAAAGTATCCTTGATGAAATCCATAGCCGTCAAGGGCTAACCAACCTAATAGGGAATCTGGAAAATGTTGGGCAGAATGTTCTAATTTTTGGAGATAAAAGCGCAAAGAAAAAGGAATACGGGCTAATTGCCATCCTTTCCCTACATAGGCCATGTAAATATGCTTTTTCCCCTCGTTTGCTAAAAAATGCTCAAAGCGATTGCGCTTACCCAGGGTTAAACAATCTAGCAAAGATAAAGCCATCGCTGCCCCTTCATAAGCAAATCCTCTCAAATTGAGCGTGACACCTTCAAGAAGAGGAAACAAGTCCGTGAGAGAATGAGCCATAATTGCTGCATTATAGCCATAGATAAAAGTTTGCCCGATCGTTTCCAAATATATCTGTTTTTGAGGCTGAACAGCCGGGCTGCGGCTTTGCGGATCACAGATGAATCCACGCTGATTAAAGGTTGCCGCTTGGGGTGAAAGGAGCAACAATCGTTGTGGAAAACGATTTACCTGCCTAGGAGAAAATTTGTGATCAAAATTGACAGCAGGATGCTCGAAGGGTGTGCCTGAGAAATTAGATGCCATTGTTAAAAAAAGTTGACAAAGTTGACAACCCTTGATGGGAGGCCGAAGATATGACCTCATGTTACCTTAAACAAAGTTTATTTGTTGACATCCTCACCGCCGTAAACGGACGGTGATTCCCAAACCTCACGATTTGGGTTTCTGCTTCTTTCCCGAAGGATTTTTCGCACCTGCCTTAACAGATTTACTCTGTTCTGGTCTTATGGTCGCTCTACAGACTGACACCGCAAGCCCTG
>NZ_JASJFF010000343.1:0-5051 GCF_030065435.1 Microcystis sp. M53603_WE2 | reverse complement strand
GTGTTCCCGTTCATCGTCTGGAGGAAATTCACAGTCGCGAGGAATTGCAACAAACCCTGCGACTAATGGCCAAAAATCAAATCCTGCGTTTAGCTTAAGTAGCTGGTTATAATTAAATTGAAGATATATTTTGGGGTCGATCCCCCCTGCCCCCCTTGATAAGGGGGGTGCCGATAGGCGGGGGGCTCCCCCTTGATAAGGGGGGTGCCGATAGGCGGGGGGCTCCCCCTTGATAAGGGGGGTGCCGATCCCCCCTGCCCCCCTTGATAAGGGGGGTGCCGATAGGCGGGGGGATCCCCCTTAATAAGGGGGGTGTCTGACAACTTTTAACACCTGCCTGCTTAAGGGAAAGATGTCTTTTCTGATGGGACTGGCAGAGATAATATAATAGGACAAAAAGTAGATAATCCCAATTCCTAAGATACCCATAGTTCCCCCAGTTCAAAAAATTAGGAGGCTTGCAAAAAATGCCGATTGGTGTGGCTGAATTTGTCGAAAATCAGGAAAATCGCTGTCCTGTGGTATTACTACTAGATACCTCTGGTTCAATGTCAGGGGAACCGATTAAGGCTCTCAATGATGGTATCAAAACCTTTCAGCAGGATGTGATGCGGGATACCCAAGCGACGTTGAGTGTAGAAACCGCCATTGTTACCTTTGGTAATGGAGGGGTTAAAACCGTGCAAGATTTTGTCGGGATTGACCAATTTACGCCACCTACTTTAACCGCAGGAGACTTAACTCCGATGGGAAAAGCGATTGAATTGGCCTTAGATTTAATCGAAGATCGTAAGGCGATTTATAAAAGTTATGGTATCCAATATTATCGTCCCTGGATATTTTTAATTACTGATGGTGCGCCTACGGATCAATGGAATCTGGCGGCGCAACGGGTAAAACAAGGAGAAGCAGAAAATCGGGTTTTATTTTTTTCTGTAGGTGTTCAGGGGGCCGATATGGAGAAGCTCAAACAGATTTCTAATAATCCCCCCGTGTTACTCAATGGGTTAGATTTTCGGGATTTATTTCAGTGGTTAAGTAACTCAATGAAACGAGTTTCTGGTGGTAAAATTGGAGAGGCGATCGATTTACCACCAGTGAATTGGGGACAAATTACCACCTAGAGGACAGTTAATTATGTGGAGAACGTTGTGTCAATCGGTAATCGGTAGTTTTCATGTGCAAGGGGGATTACCCTGTCAAGATTATGGTGCTTATAAATTATTGGGTCAGGATGTTTTGATTGGAGCCGTGGCCGATGGGGCCGGTAGTGCCAAACGTTCGGATTTGGGGGCGAAAATAACAGTTAAAGCAGCGCTGCAATTTTTAGAGGAAAATCTCAAAAAAACAGCATTTGCGGCAACTGAAACTGAAGCAGAATTAGAGGAAATATTCCGGCGACTGTTGGCTTATGTTCAGCAAATTCTCCAAGAAGAAACCGAAAAAGAACAGTTAGACATTAATGATCTAGCGACAACTTTACTGGTTGTTTTGGTTACTTCAAAACGGTTAGCGGCGATGCAGATAGGAGATGGTTTTATTGTCTTCAAACCTCTGGGTGGAAATTATCAGTTATTGTTGCAGCCTGACAAGGGGGAATACATCAATGAAACCACTTTTGTTATTTCTAGTAATGCTTTGGAGGATATGCAAATAAAAGTTTTAACCGAGCCAGTTGCCTTTATTTGTGTGGCGACAGATGGAGTGGAAAAGGTATCGATCGATTATAAAAATTGGCAGCCTTTTCCGCCTTTTTTTCAGCCATTAGAGGAATATTTACAACAGACAGAAACGCCATTGCAGGAAGATCTCAAAGAATTTTTAGAGCGGGAGGATTTAAATAAGTTAACAACCGATGATAAAACCTTACTCCTAGCTTTTTGTTTAAGAAACTGAGGGGTTTAAGAAACCGGGTTTGTTTGACAAACCCGGTTTCTGGATCGAAATTTTTGATCCCTTGTGTCAAGGTGCTACCTTGGGACCTAATATTAACGAATCTACCTCAAACAATCGTGAGCAGAAAATCTATCAAAAGTAATCTGTAGGTTGGGTTGAGGAACGAAACCCAACTCAATTATTAAAAAGTGTTGGGTTTCACTATCGTTCAACCCAACCTACGATGGGACTAAGGCTGAGGGGTTTAAGAAACCGGGTTTCTGGATCATAGCGTTCCTAGGTAAAACAATCGTGAGCAAAAAATCTATCAAAAGCGACTTGAAGAGAATTGATGCGATGACGGATGAGAATATCGATTATTCTGATATTCCGCCGTTAGGTGATGAATTCCTTACCCAAGAAACAGTATCTTTTTCGACATCAAAGCAGCAATTAACTATACAACCTATGGCAGATTTAATCGTCCGCAATATCGATGAAGCCATCGTCAAAGCTCTCAAAAAGCGAGCCAGCCAACACGGGATCAGTGCCGAAGCCGAACACCGCCAAATCTTAGAAAAAGCCTTGCTGCAACCGCAACGAAAATCCCTAGCAGAGGTGCTATGCCAGATTCCCAACGTTGGCAACGATTCAGACTTCGATCGCGTTCAAGATGACACAGCCAAACCAGTATTTGATTGATACTAAGTAGGTAGGCGTTAAAAATTATCAGACACCCCCGTTATCAAGGGTAGGGTTGATTCATGAATCAACCCTACCTTATCAAGGGGGGATCAAGGGGGGATTAAAGGCAAAATCCATTTTTAATTTAATTATAACCAGCTACTTAATATTATTAGTAAGTGAGCAAGATGCTCACACTTATAATAAGTAGGTAGGTGTTAAAAGTTGTCAGGCACCCCCCTTATCAAGGGGGGCAGGGGGGATCCCCCCGCCTATCGGCACCCCCCTTATCAAGGGGGGCAGGGGGGATCGGCACCCCCCTTATCAAGGGGGGCAGGGGGGATCGGCACCCCCCTTATTAAGGGGGGCAGGGGGGATCGAACCCAAAATCTATCTTCAATTTAATTATAACCAGCTACTTATATCTAACTTATTAGAAACGACTAGATAAATTTTTCTGAACAGCACAAATACTCGGAGATTTTTTGATGTCTTTAACTTATCGCTGTCAACTACAGAATCGCTGGATTACACTGACGCAAGAACTGGCGAACAGTGGCGAAGCGAAAGTATGGCACACTAACTTTAATGGGTACTTAGCGAAAATCTACCACAATCCCCATAATGAAAGGGTTGATAAATTACAGTTAATGGTGAGAAATCGGCCTGGGGATCCTAATGCTCATCTTAACCATATTTCCTTCGCTTGGCCCTATTCTATCTTGGAAGATAACCAGGGAAAAGTCGCTGGTTTTTTAATGCCAGAAGTGGTGGGTTCAGAAACATTATTAAAGCTTTGTACGCCCAAGTTAAGAAGACAAGACAAGTTAGAAGCTAATTGGTATTTTCTTCATGTAGTAGCGCGGAACATAGCCGCTATTATCCAAGCAATTCACGCTAAAGGTTATGTTTTGGGAGACATCAAGCTAGAAAATATCTTAGTGAATAATCGGGCGTTGCCTACAATTATTGATACAGATTCATTTCAAGTATCAGATCCGGATAGTAGTAAAATATATCGGTGTTTAGTTGGTTCAGAAGGATTTACACCGGCGGAATTAATTGGAGTAAATATAGCAGATGTAGATCAAACAGAAGTGCATGATCGCTTTCGATTAGGAGTTGTTATTTATTATCTATTATTTAGCGGGCCGCCGTTTCGGGGATTGTGGCAAGGAGCAGGAGATTCCCTGGAACAGTCGGAACTAATTCGACGGGGACTCTGGCCTTTTTCTGGTGATAAATTGGTTGTACCTAGTAATACAACAATCCCATTAAATATTTTACATCCCGACTTACACGCCCTATTTTTGCGCTGTTTCAATGAGGGACATAAATTCCCCCACAGACGACCGACGGCTGAGGAATGGCGTGGTACTTTGGAAGCTGCACTAAAAGAGGTTATACGCTGTGGCAAAGTTGATAATCATTACTACAACCGCAGTTACGGAAAGTGTTATTGGTGTGAGCGATCTAGTGATTTAAATTTTGATATTTTTCCGGGTAAAAGTATCGCTAATGTGACATCTACACCGTCACCTAAAGTAGCGCCAACTCCACTGACAAACTTTACCGAAAACCTACCCAATGGAATAACACTGGAAATGGTAGGCTTACCAGCAGGTCAATTTCTCATGGGCTCTCCTGATAGTGATCCCGATGCTGCAAGTTGGGAAAAGCCTCAACACCAAGTTCAAGTAAACAGTTTTGCGATTGGGAAATATCCAGTTACTCAGGCGCAATATGAAGCAGTAATGGGAACCAATCCCTCTTGGTTTAAAAATAATCCGCAAAATCCGGTAGAAGATGTTAGCTATAGCTGGGACGACGCTCAAGCCTTTTGTCAGAAATTGAGTCAAATAACCGGGAAAACCTATCGCCTACCGACGGAAGCGGAATGGGAATATGCTTGTCGTGCGGGGACCACTACTCGCTATTATTTCGGTGATGATGCTAATCAGTTAGGAGATTACGCTTGGTATAAAGGAAATTCTCAGGAGACAACTCATCCTGTGGGCCAGAAAAAGCCCAATGCTTGGGGACTCTATGACATGAGTGGCAATGTTTGGGAGTGGTGCGAAGATTATTGGCATGATAGCTATAAAAATGCGCCAAGTGATGGCAGTGCCTGGCTAACAAAAAATGACGATAATTATCATATTTCTCATATAATTCGTGGCGGCTGTTGGGGCCTCGATCCCGGGTATTGCCGTTCCGCGTCTCGCGCCCGCAGCGGCGGCGGTTTTCTGGCCGTCAGCCTCGGTTTTCGGGTGGTGTGCGTCCCCACTGTGACATCTACACAGTTACCTATCGCTACTGTGACATCTACACCGTTACCTAAAGTAGCGCCTCCAGCGCCCTCTTCGCCACCACCTCCCCCAGCAAAGCTAACTCCATTTACCGAAAAAATATCCAAGTGAATAACACTGGAAATGGTAGGCTTACCAGCAGGTAAATGTCTCATGGGCTCTCCTGACAGTGATCCCGATGCT
>NZ_JASJFF010000212.1:0-3934 GCF_030065435.1 Microcystis sp. M53603_WE2 | reverse complement strand
TTTTGAGAAGGATGAAGTGATCCCCCCAACCCCCCTTAATAAGGGGGGCAATGAGCCGTCAAAATTATATAAAACGGGAGATTTAGCCCGTTATTTACCCGATGGTAATATTGAATATTTAGGACGCATTGACAATCAAGTTAAGATTCGGGGTTTTCGGATTGAGTTGGGGGAAATCGAAGCATTATTAGCATCTCATCCCCAGATTTGGGAAACAGTAGTAATAGTGAGGGATGATGCAACAGGAGATAAGCGTCTTGTGGCCTACATTGTGCCACAATCGGAAAAAACGATTACCATTAACGAAATACGGCAATTCCTGAAAGCTCAATTACCTGGTTACATGATACCTAATGCTTTCGTTATTTTAGATGCCTTACCCCTTACTGCTAATGGAAAAATAGATAGTCGAGCTTTACCCCCACCAGAATCTAGTAGTGAACCATCAGACAAATATGTTGCTCCGCGTACCCCAATTGAGGATATATTAGTAACTGTTTGGTCAGAAGTGCTAAAAGTTGAAAAAGTGGGTATAAATGATAACTTCTTTGAACTGGGAGGCCATTCCCTACTAGCCACTAAATTAGTAGCACAGATACGCGATCGCTTGAAAGTTGAACTTCCCCTACGTCAGTTATTCAACTCGGCCACACTAGCAGAATTAGCCCAAGGGATTGAACAGTTAAAACAGCAAAAATCCGATACCATCGTTCCAGCAATTTTACCAAGAAAAAGAAAATGAATTTTGAAGAATTACCCCTATCTTATGCCCAACAGCGTTTATGGTTCTTAGATCAATTAGAACCAAATAGTCCCTTTTATAATATTTCCCTGGCCTTGCATTTAGCAGGAAATCTCCAGGTAGATGTCCTCGAAAAAAGCCTACAAGAAATTATTCAGCGCCATGAGTCCCTCCGCACAAATTTCGCCACTATTGAGGGAAATCCTGTACAAATAATCAAACCAGAAAGTAATTGGCAATTAACGCTTGTCAATGGGAAAGACAGCCCAAAATGTCGAGAAGAGCAGGAAATAAAAAAATGGCTAGAAATTCACAGCCATCAACCTTTTGATTTAGCCAATGACTCCCTAATTAGAGCCACCCTACTCAAGTTATCAGACACAGAACATTTTTTGCTGATTTGTCTGCACCATATTGTCTCTGATGGTTGGTCAATGGGGGTATTTATTCAGGAATTGACAACCCTTTATAATGCCTATACTAAAGGTTTAGAACCTCTTTTACCAGAGTTACCAATCCAATACGCAGATTTTGCAATTTGGCAAAGGGAATATTTGCAGGGAGAAATCCGACAAAATCAGTTAAATTACTGGCAAAAACAGTTAGCAGCCGCACCCGCTTTATTACATCTACCTACGGATTATCCCCGTCCTCTACAACAAAGTTTTCAGGGAGATCGAATAAAATGTATCCTTTCTCCAGAACTTAGTCAAGGGTTAAATAAGCTGAGTCGGGAAAAAGGTGTCACCTTATTTATGACCCTGTTAACCGCATTTCAGACTCTACTCTATCGTTACACAGGACAAACAGACATTTTAGTCGGTACTCCCATCGCTAACCGTACTCGTAGTGAATTAGCTGGGTTAATCGGCTTTTTTGTCAATACCTTAGTCTTAAGAACAGATTTAGCCAGAAATCCCAGTTTTAGCGAGTTATTAAAACAGGTACGAGAAACAGCAACGGATGCTTACGACCATCAAGATTTACCTTTTGAGATGTTAGTAGAGTCCCTACAACCTGAAAGAAATATGAGTTATACTCCTTTATTTCAGGTGATGTTTGGTTTAGATAATGAAATTGTAGATAGTATAGATTTAGAAGGAATAAAAGCCACTCGTCAGCCTTTAGAATTTAAGACATCTAAGTTCGATTTAAGTTTATCTATACAGGTAAAAGAAGCCGGATTAACTGCGATTTGGGAATATAATACAGATCTGTTTGACAAAAGTACAATTGAGCGATTATCAGGGCATTTTGTTAACCTATTAACTGGGATTATTGCTAATCCAGAACAAACCGTTAGCCAATTACCATTACTGACAGAAAGTGAGCGCAATCAGTTATTATTTGATTGGAATCAGACTGAAATTGACTACAAAAATGATTTGTGTCTGCATCAGTTGTTTGAACAACAAGTAAAACAGAATCCACAGGCGATCGCTGTTAAATTAGAAGATGAATTTTTAACCTACGAGGAGTTAAACTGTAAGGCTAATCAGTTAGCCCATTACCTACAATCTTTAGGGGTAAAATCCGATAGTTTAGTCGGGATTTTTGTTGAACGTTCCCTAGACATGATTATCGGAATACTGGGAATACTTAAAGCTGGGGGAGCTTACGTTCCTTTAGATATTAATTATCCCCAAGAGCGAATTACCTATCTTATTGAAGATACTCAACTTAGTATTGTGTTGACGCAATCTAAATTTATTGAGCAACTTCCCAAATTTATACCGAACACTATCTGTTTAGATCAAGACTGGTCAATAATCGCCAAACAGAGTACAGTTAGCCCTCTGGTAGAAGTTGATCAGCACAATTTAGCCTATATTATCTACACCTCTGGCTCCACAGGTCAACCCAAAGGGGTAATGATTGAACATCGCTCAGTAGTCAACTATATACTGACTACTATTCTAGAGTATGGTATTACCTCAGAGGATCAAATTCTGCAATTTTCTTCTATCTGCTTTGATGCTTCCGTTCAAGAAATCTTTGTTAGTTTGTTATCGGGTGCGACCTTGGTATTGCGAACAGAAGAGATGTTGCGCTCTAGTGAGGATTTTTGGCAATGTTGTCAAAAATGGCAATTAACAGTTTTGGGGATTCCTACGGCTTATTGGCATCAATTAGCCTCTGAATTAACCCCTGATACCCTGCCAATTCTCTCAAAGATTAAACTAATTGTCATTGGTGGGGAAGCCATTCAACCGGCAAAAGTCCAGCAATGGCAAACAGTTACGGGTCAATATTCCCCTCTTCCTCGACTATTAAATGGTTACGGACCAACAGAAGCAACCATTGCGGCGACTCTCTCCGAATTTACTTCACCAACTATAACCAATATTCCCATTGGGCGACCCATCAGTAATACTCAGGTTTATATTCTCGATGCTTTCTTACAACCTGTTCCTGTGGGGGTAGCTGGAGAATTACATATTGGTGGTATGGGATTAGCGCGGGGTTATTTTAATCGTCCAGAGTTAACACAAGAGAAATTTATCCCTAATTCTTTTGAGAAGGATGAAGTGATCCCCCCAACCCCCCTTAATAAGGGGGGCAATGAGCCGTCAAAATTATATAAAACGGGAGATTTATGTCGGTATTTACCCGACGGTAATATTGAGTATTTAGGACGGATTGACAATCAAGTAAAAATTCGGGGTTTTCGCATTGAATTCGGAGAAATTGAAACCGTTCTTAGTCAGCACAATGCAGTAAAAACGGCTGTTATTATTGCCCAAGAAGATGAGACAAATCAGAAACGTTTAGTCGCCTATATTATTCCCCAAGTAGAGATTATTTCCCCCCAAAAAGAGAAAAATTCACTTAATGTTACTGAACTGCGGCAATTCCTGAAAGCTAAGTTACCAGAGTATATGATTCCTAGTGCCTTTGTCATTTTGGAATCTCTACCCTTAACGCCTAATGGTAAGACTGATTACCGTGCTTTACCGGCTCCCGAATTCCAAAGCCAAGAGCAGTATATCGCGCCGCGTAACCCCATTGAGGAGATATTATCCTCGATTTGGGCAAAAGTGCTAAAAGTTGCACAGGTGGGGATTCACGACAACTTCTTTGAGTTGGGTGGACATTCATTATTAGCAACGCAACTAATTTCGCGCATCCGTGAGGCTTTTCAGGTAGAAATGCCCTTACGCGAGTTATTTGTTGCACCGACAATCGCCGAAT
>NZ_JASJFF010001344.1:0-1320 GCF_030065435.1 Microcystis sp. M53603_WE2 | reverse complement strand
ATAATAGAGGTGAATGGTGGTAATCTGGGGATTTTGTTGTAAAAAAGCGGATATTTGTTCGATTCCGTCTTCGTTGGGAGAGAGAATAACCGTGGCGACTTCTGGAATTACCCCAGCTTGGAGACTTTGATAATCGGTAACACCAGCATCGAGGAAAACTACAGTAGCGGTTAAACGCTGATTTCTCGCACTATCCACCTGATTAGCTTGAACAAAGCCATCAGATTGAGCAAAATTGAACAAAACATCGTCAACAGCAGGAAAGCTCGGCAAGAGGGTAGAAGTCATGACATTGACCGCAAAGGATGACTTCGACTATTTTATGCAAAGAATCCCGAATTTTTCAAGGTTTCTATAACAAAAATTTACAGAAAACGGGTTTCTCAAAGAAACCCGTTTTCTCAGTTATTGCGAAGATGCGATCGCTAACGTCAAAGCGAGGCAGTTATTTGCTTAATTTTAGAGGTTTGCTGGCCAATTAGCATTTTTTGTGATAGATTGTAACCATAGTAACTTTTTATACTTAATTGTCAGTAATAATCATGAATGCTACAGCAATACGTCAACAAATAATTGAATCATTAGCTAATCTTTCTGGCGAACAATTATTGCAAATTAGAGAGTTAATCGAGCAAAATTTTTTGCCTCAAATTAAACCTAAATCAGAAGAAGAAAGACAACAGTTAATTAAATCATTACAAGGTAAATATGCTCATGCACCCACCAGTAGTGAAGATTTTGCCCAACAAAAACAAGCAGAAATTGATTGGGAGGAGCGTAATAAGTAGTCGTGCAAAATAAATTTCCTAGTGAAGATAGGCAAAAGGCAAAAGGCAAGAGGCAAGAGGTGGTTAGATATGTGTAATTAATTTTGCTTAGGTACTTAGATGAATATCATTTTAGATGCTTGTGCTGTAATTGCTTTTGTTCGTAATGAAACAGGAGCGGATCTTGTCAGAGAAACCATCACTAATCAAAATAATAACAAAATGATTCATGTTGTTAATCTTTGCGAAGTTTACTATAATTTTTATCGCGATATAGGAGAATCAGAAACAGAAAAACTAATTCAAGAATTAAGTGATATTAACATAAAAACTCGCTTTGATTTAAGTAGCAAGTTTTGGCGACAAGTAAGCCAATATAAGGCACTAATTAAGCGCATTTCTTTAGCTGATTGTGGCTCTTCGGTAATTGTTATGCAATGGACGGGGGTTATAAGGGATGGAACCCTTATAGAGAAAGGCATTTAGCGATTTTTGTCAATTGTTTTTGCTCTAGAGCGAACTAATCAATTAAGTCTCTTGCCAGATAAGGATT
>NZ_JASJFF010000581.1:0-1594 GCF_030065435.1 Microcystis sp. M53603_WE2 | reverse complement strand
CCCCAATAAGCCCGCTAAAACCCCCAAAAGGCAATAAATGGGTATTTCTTGGGCAGAGAAGCTAATATTGGCATATTCAGTGATGATCGAGGGGGTATTCTGCAGCATCATCGAAACCACGGCCCCGGTAAAGGAAGCCACAATCGCCGTTTCTAGGGTCATACTGGAGACATCGCGCATTAATTCCTCGATCACAAAGAGGACGCCGGCGATGGGAGTAGTAAAACCGGCGGCTAACCCCGCGGCTGCCCCGGCTGCGATCATCTGACGACGGTGATCGGGACTGGTGGGCAGCCAGACGCTTAATTGGGCCGCTAGGGCTGCTCCGATGTGTACCGTAGGGGCGCGACGACCAAGGGTTAAACCACCGCCAAGGATCAGGATCGCCCCGATCATTTTTACTAGGGCGACCCGCCAAGACAGGGGCAAAGGATATTTAGCTAAGGCCGCTTTTACTTGGGGAATACCACCCCCGGCGGCCGCGGGGGAGAAGTGTTCGACAATCCAACCGGCACTGTAACCGAGCAGAAAACCGCCGAGGGGCAAAACTAGGAAAGGAGAGGAATTGGCTACTAGATGCACCCGCCAACCACCTAACCAACCGATACCCAATTTCAGGATAATAGCGGCAAGGGCGGAGAGAATTCCGATTAAACAGGCTACCAGTAAAGCATAGCGACTATCGGTTGCGCTACGTCCGAAGTGTTGGGATTTAAACCACTGACGGAGGTTTTGGTGACGGGCAAAAAGTCCCATAATTATCAGGGAGAATCAAGGCAATGGCGGAGCGAGGATTTATTTAGGGTTCTGATTCCTCGTTTCTTTAATCATAGGCCGTTAAGTTCTGTCACCGTTCACCTTGTTGCTACCAGTGGCCCTAATAGTAGTTTTTCTATCGATGGGCTAGGATCAAAGGTTGTCCCTGTCTTTGAGCGGAGGGTATTTTAAAGTTTCAAGAGAAATATAATCAGATATAGTCAAGCATGGCAATATGTGGACAGGAAACTATCAGACTAGGCAAAAAAAACAGGAATAAGTTATCGAACGGCTTGGAGGTGGTGGAAACAAGGGAATTTAACAGGCTATCAATTGCCTTCTGGTACAATTATCATAACGGATGACAACCATTCAAAACCCGACTTGATAGCTGGCACTTATGCAAGAGTTTCCAGCGCCGAAAATAAAGACAATCTAGATAGACAAGCTGACCGATTAAAAGATTATGCTGTTGCTAGAGGCCACAAAATCTACAAAGTTGTCGAAGAAGTAGGCAGTGGGATAATCGCCAACAATTAGCCAAAATTCTAGTTGACCCCAATTATGTTGGTTCAATAATTTTTATCCCTGCTCTAAATTCCCGCAGTGCTTGAGCATGATTTTCTGTATTAATACAACGCATCAATAAACCTACATCTAAACTCGGTAAAAGTTGCGATTTACTAACAGCTTCATATCCCTCATTTCCTAAACTATAAAACAATAACTCATCATTCGTCCAAAACCAAACTTCAGGAATTTGTAACCGTTTGTATGCTTCCAGTTTATTAATTCCTCCACTACTAACAACCACCTCAATCACTAAATCAGGATGTTT
>NZ_JASJFF010000935.1:0-5134 GCF_030065435.1 Microcystis sp. M53603_WE2 | reverse complement strand
TTTTTCCCTCAAAAAGTGCCGACCATTGGAGTGATTGGGGGGAAAATCCCTGGACTTTTTCCCTGAAAATTAGGTAATTGACCACCTGAAAATGGGTAAAACCCCACACCCCACACCCTACCACGAAAAACTTTTTGCCGCAAACCCTATGTATTTCCGAGAAATCGACTAAAAACGTTGCCAGATAAGGAGTTGAGAGAATGACATAAGAGAGAATGAATCAGCCCTACTTGGCTGTGGGGGGTAAGATTATTCTGGCCCAGAATGTTCTAGATTTGCCTAGTTTAAGTGCAGCCAAAGAGGTAACATTAATTAATACCGTACCTACAGCGATCGCTCAACTGCTGGAAATTGAGGCGATACCTGAGACTGTGCAAACGGTAAACCTCGCCGGAGAAGCTTTGTCTAATCAATTGGTACAGAAGCTTTACCAGCAGGAAAACATTAAGAATGTTTATAATCTCTACGGTCCTTCAGAAGATACCACTTATTCCACTTTTAGCTTAGTGCCTAAAGGACACCATGGACAACCGAGTATCGGCCGGCCTATTGCCAATACTCAAGTTTATATTCTGGACTCTTTTAAGCAACCGGTTCCTCTAGGAACTATTGGTGATTTATATATCGGGGGTAAAGGGTTAGCTCGATGTTATCTGAATCAACCTGAATTAACCGCCGAGAAATTTATCTCCAATCCGTTTAGTAATGAACCTAATGCCAAACTCTATAAAACAGGAGATTTAGCCCGATATTTACCCGATGGAAATATTGATTTTTTGGGGCGGGGTGATAATCAGGTAAAATTGCGGGGTTTCCGCATTGAATTAGGAGAAATTGAGGCAACTCTAGGGACTTATCCCCAAGTTAAGCAAAAGGTGGTGAAGGTTTGGGAAGACTCCTATCGGAATAAGAGGTTAGTCGCTTATCTAGTAGGAGAAAATGGTCCGATAAATACTGAGGATTTGCGTCGTTTCTTGGGACAGAAATTGCCAGAGTATATGATTCCGGCTCTTTTTGTCTCCTTAGAAACTCTCCCTCTGACTCCCAATGGAAAAATTGACCGTTCCAGTTTACCCCTCCCTGAGATACCTTGGACATCTGAGCAGGATTTTGTCCCCCCGCATACTCAGAAAGAAAAGATTTTGGCCAGTATTTGGCAAGATGTTCTCAGAATTAAACAAGTGAGTCGTTATGACCGCTTTTTTGAAGTTGGGGGCGATTCTATTCTCAGTATTCAGGTTGTCGCTCGCGCTCGTCAAGCCGGGTTGAAGATTACCCCTAAACAGATATTTGAATATCCTACTCTTGCTGAACTAGCTACAGTTGCCGATTATTCCACAGCCGAATTAGCTAAACAGGGTTTAGTGACGGGTATTGTGCCTCTCACTCCCATTCAACTGTGGTTTTTTGAGCAAAATCGCGCTGAAATGCACCACTTTAATCAGTCTGTCCTCTTAGAAGTTCCCCATCACCTGAAAGCTGATTTGTTAGCTCAATCTCTGAGAAAATTAATTGAACATCATGACGCTTTGCGGTTACGGTTTACTGTGAAGGAAGGACAATGGCAACAAGTTAATGAAGGAATGCCGGAGGAAGTACCTTTTGAAGTGATTGATTTGTCTTCTATTCCTCAATCTCAGCAAAGGGAAACTCTCTTAGCAATGGCAACAACTCAACAGGCAAGTTTAAACCTCTCTACTGGACTATTAATCAAGGCGGTACTATTTGAATTGGCACCCTATCAACCCAGTCGGTTACTGATTATTATTCATCACTTGGGGGTTGATGGTGTATCTTGGCGAATTTTGTTAGAAGATTTATTAATGACTTATCAACAGCTAGAAAGGGGGGAGAATCTAGAACTTCCACCTAAAACCATAGCCTTTCAGGATTGGGCACTTCTCTTGAGGGATTATGGACAAGGGCAAAAAGCGAAAGAGCCATTAGACTATTGGTTAACTCAACCTTGGTTAGAGGCGAGAAATTTACCTGTAGATAACGAGGCTGGAAAACAATACAATACAGTAGCGACGGCAAATGATGTCACGGTGACTCTAGATGAAGAACAAACCCGGGCCCTCTTGCAAAAAGTCCCCGCTGCCTATAACACTCAAATTAATGAGGTTTTGTTAACCGCTTTAGCAGAAACTTTGACACAATGGACAGAAAATTTGACCATATCTCTTGATTTAGAAGGACACGGACGAGAAGATTTGTTCAGTGAGGTTGACTTATCGAGGACGGTAGGTTGGTTTACCAGTCTTTTTCCGGTTATTTTGCGACTCCCCCCCGAAAATCACCCCGGTGAGCGGCTCAAATCTATTAAAGAACAGTTACGAGCTATTCCTCACAGGGGAATTGGCTATGGAATTTCGCGATATTTGAGTGATGATGCTGATATTAAGTCTCAATTAGCTGAAATTCCTGCCAGAGAAGTTTTGTTTAATTATTTAGGTCAATTTGAGCAAGGACAATTGCAAAAAGGGGATTGGAAATTAGCGGATGAGTCTAAGGGGCCTAATCACAGTCTTAAGGGACATCGTAGTCATTTATTAGAGATTACGGCCAGAGTTATCGAGGGACAGTTACAAGTAAACTGGACTTATAGCGATCTCATCTATGAACGTTCGACGGTAGAATATTTAGGGCGCAGCTATAAAGAAGCTTTGCTGAAATTGATTGAGCATTGTTTATCTCCTGATGCTGGGGGTTACACTCCCTCAGATTTTCCAGTAGCGCACTTGAATCAACAGGAATTAGACGATATTCTGGCAGAAATTGACTAATAAGGAGAATCTTTCATGGCAGACACAAAAAATCAACCCGCCAAAAATGTGGAGTCTATTTATCCTCTTTCCCCCATGCAGGAAGGGATGCTCTTTCATAGTCTTTATACTCCTGATTCAGGGATTTATTGTAGTCAAACTCTAATTACTCTGGAGGGAGAAATTAACCTTGCAGTTTTTAGGCAAGCGTGGGAAAAAGTTGTAGAGCGTCACTCGGTATTAAGGACTCTATTTCTTTGGGAAAAACGGGAAAAACCTCTGCAAATTGTGCGAAAAAAGGTTGATTTGCCTTGGGATTATCAGGATTGGCGCAATCTTTCCCCCACAGAACAACAACAACGTTTAGATTTATTGTTACAAACAGAGCGTCAACAAGGGTTTGAACTAAAAGTTGCTCCTTTAATGCGCTGCTTGATGATTCAACTATCGGACCAAACTTATAAATTCCTCTGCAATCATCATCATATTATTCTGGATGGTTGGAGTATGCCTATTATTTATCAAGAAGTTTTAGGGTTTTATGAGGCAGGTATTCAAGGGAAAAGTTATCATCTTCCTTTGCCGCGTCCCTATCAAGATTATATTGTTTGGTTACAGCAGCAAAACCCATCTGTTGCTGAGAGTTTTTGGCAGCGAACTCTTGAAGGGTTTATGACTCCCACCCCCCTGAGGGTGGACAGACTCCAGTTAATGAAATCTGAAGGTAAGCCGACTTATAAAGAGTATAACTGTCATTTATCGGCTTCTCACTCCAAAGACCTGCAATCTTTGGCGCAAAAGCATAATCTGACCTTATCTACTCTAGTACAGGCCGCTTGGGCGATTCTTCTCAGTCGCTATAGTGGGGAGTCAGAAGTTTTATTTGGGGTTACGGTTTCTGGTCGCCCTCATGATTTATCAGGGGTAGAACATAGGGTAGGATTATTTATTAATACATTGCCGCTGCGAGTCTCCATCAGAGAATCAGATTTATTGCTATCTTGGTTACAGGAATTACAGCAAAAGCAAGCAGAAATTCAGGATTATGCTTATGTTTCTCTGGCTGAAATACAGAGATTAAGTGATATTCCACCGGGGGTTCCCCTGTTTGAGAGTTTGGTCGTTTTTGAGAATTATCCTAGAGAAGCGTTATCGAGAGATTCTCGTCAATCCTTAAGGGTTAAGGATGTGGAGAATTTTGAGGAAACTAATTATCCTTTGACGGTGGTTGCTATTCCTAAACAGGAGTTACTGATTCAGTTAGTCTATGATACTAGCCGTTTTACTCAGGATACGATTGAACGGATGGCAGCACATTTACAGACTATTTTAACAGGGATTGTTACTGATACTCGGCAACGGGTAACACAATTACCTATATTGACAACACAAGAGCAACATCAGTTATTAGTAGAGTGGAACAATACCGAGGCAGATTATCCTTTAGATAAGTCTTTACATCAATTATTTGAAGAACAAGCTGCACAGAATCCGCAGGGAATAGCGGTTATTTTTGAAGGACAAAAATTAACCTATCAACAGTTAAATAACCGGGGCAATCAGTTAGCTCACTGTTTACGAGATAAGGGTGTAGGTCCAGAAAGTTTGGTCGGGATTTTTATGGAGCGTTCCCTAGAGATGGTCATCGGTTTATTAGGGATATTAAAAGCCGGGGGAGCTTATGTACCTTTAGATCCGGATTATCCTACCGAGCGCTTGGGGGATATCCTCTCAGATTCGGGTATTTCTTTGGTGTTAACTCAGGAATCTTTAGGGGATTTTCTTCCCCAAACTGGGGCCGAGTTACTGTGTTTAGATAGGGATTGGGAAAAGATAGCTACCTATAGTCCAGAAAATCCCTTCAATCTAACGACTCCTGAGAATTTAGCCTATGTTATTTATACATCAGGTTCAACGGGAAAACCCAAAGGCGTGATGAATATTCATAGAGGAATTTGTAATACTCTGACATATACTATTGGTCATTATAATATTACCTCTGAAGACCGCATTCTCCAAATTACTTCCTTGAGTTTTGATGGTTCAGTCTGGGAAATTTTTTCGTCTTTAATATCTGGTGCTTCTCTAGTCGTGGCTAAACCTGACGGGTATAAAGATATAGATTATTTAATAGATTTAATTGTGCAAGAACAAGTAACTTATTTAACTTGTGTTCCCTCAATATTGCGAGTTTTTCTGCAACATCCCAAGAGCAAATATTGCCACTATTTAAAACGAGTAATTGTCGGGGGAGAAGCCTTATCTTATGAACTCAATCAACGATTTTTTCAGCAGTTAAACTGTGAATTATATAACGCTTATGGACCAACAGAAGTAGCGGTTGAGACTACTATCTGGTGCTGTCAGCC
>NZ_JASJFF010000812.1:0-7287 GCF_030065435.1 Microcystis sp. M53603_WE2 | reverse complement strand
TGAAATGGGGCGAAAGTCTGTGGACTCTGTGTAAGACAGTACATGGTTTTTTAACTGTGGTATGCGACGGTGGTGGAAGCAGAAACTTAAATCGTGAGGTTTAGGAATCGCCGCACTTTTAGGGCGGCGAGGATGTCAACTCTAGGCTACCCCGAAAACCAGAGACTTCACCTAACCCGCACCGCTGCCCAATAAAAATAAACTTAACAGGGTGCCACCATTCCAGAGACTATGAACCAACATCGAGGATAATAAATTTTTCGAGCGGGTGTAAACAAAGCCAAGAACACAACCTAGGACGGTTAAAGGCAGCACTTCTGACAAATTTTGGTGAGCAAGGGCAAAAATCAAACTACTAAGCGCAATCGCACCCCAAACAGGCAGATAACGAGTCAAAGAAGCTAGTAAAAAGCCGCGAAAGACAATTTCCTCGAAAAAAGGAGCGGCAAGGGAAGCAGTAAAGCCAAAAGAGATTAAAGCGAAGGTATTCTGGGATTCTAGGGCTAAAGTCAGCAGCGGGTTACTACCCCCTTGTCCTTGCCAAATTAGTTGATTGAGCAAAGAAACGATAATAACCAGGGGTAAAGCGACGACATAGCCGGCTAATCCCCAGAGAAACCAAGGACTAAAGAGTTTAAAACGAAACCAATCGGGAGGTAAAGGGCGAAAAGGCTTGATTGCTAGATATAAAACCGATAAACTGCTCACTGTTAAAGCTAAATAACTAACTACAACGTATATTGCTTTAGCTTCTAGGTTAAATTTTTCGGGATTGAGACTCAAGGAACTCGATAAAATCCCGAAAATTACTGGTAAAACAATTTGTCCGACGAAAAAGAAACCGATAATTATTCCCCACCAGAGGGTTTCTCCTCCCCACTTAGTTTGCCAAGCGAGACTATCATCTAAAAAGAGCAGCGATCGCTGTTGCCGGAGCAGCCACTGCACTAATAAAAAGATCAACAGCACAACACCGATTAAACCGCCGATAAGAGGCAAAAAAGCCAATAAAATTAGTTTAATTAACGCATTACCCGCCACTTCACTCTGTTCTTCCTCTAAAGCGAGTAAATCCTCTTGACGATTTTCGAGACTATATAATTTTTCCAGAATGGTATAACGAAACCATCCTTGAAAATTGCGATCGATTCTCGCTTCAGCATCGGCAGCAATTTCGGGGGGTTCACTGTACAATCCCTCTAACAGCAGCGCATTTCCTAAAACAGCAGGTTTATAGTTCTCAAATTCTGATTTTTCCTTGATATCTTGCCAGATTTGCCGTGCTGAATCCAAGTCACCTTGACTAGCTTGAATGAGACTTAATTTTAGCTCTAAATCCTTTAGGGAATTGATTTCGCGCTCAAGAGATTTTTTTTGTTCGGGATTAACTGCTGATTTTTCTAGTTCGGTGATTGTTTTTTTGGCACTTTTCTGGGCGGATAAATACTGTTCCTCAGCAGTAGTATAAGGAGCTTCACCGATCAGGGAAGTTTGAATTAATTTAAGATTAGCAAATTCCTCGCTATTAGGATCAGCATCGCTGCTTAGAGTCGTGACTTGTAGATTGAGATTGGTTTGATATAGTTGAAGATTAGATTGGATTTGGGGCTGATTAACACTAGAAATTAAAGCTGTAACCACTGGAGTTAAGGCAATAATTGTTAAGACAAAAGCGATCGCTTGTTTGAGACTTTGCCAGGGGAGTTTTTTTGAGAAATTATCAAACATGAAAATAGTTAAGTGGGAGTTAGAGGTTAGCTGATGGGCTTTTAGGGTTTTAGGGTTTTAGGGTTTTAGGGTGTTGGGGTTTTAGTTGAATTCCCCCATTCCCTAATTATTAAACCTCTTGCATAATTAATTTTTCAGGGTTCAAAAACGGCAAAAATAAGGATTAAATGGCATAAAGTCTGTAAATAGACCATTTAACTGATTATTGCTCCTTCTTAATTCTCCTGACTACTGACTACTGGCTACTGACTCCTAACCCTAACAACAATTTTTGATTTTTACAAGAGGTCTATTAACTAACTACTTGAGAAAAAAGCTTTTCGTATTGATCCAAAGTCTTTTCAAAGGCATAATTTTCCTCTGCGTATTGTCGTCCTTTTTCTCCTAGTATAGTTGCTAAATCTGGGTTTTTATATAGCTTTAAAATGGCTGTAGCTAATGCCTCTGGATCTTCAGGAGTAACCACCAAACCACCACCACTACGCTCGATCGCCCTAGCGGCGGTTCCATCGGCGGGAACAGAAGCAATAATAGCACGACCACTAGCTAATAATAGCTGAATTTTGGACGGCATATTAAAGGAAATAACGTTATGTTTTTGCATCACCATACCCACATCGGCGGCTGCTAACATTTCTGGTAATTTTTCCCGGGTTTGAAAGGGTAATAAAAGCACATTACTGGCCCCCTGTTGTTGGCGATACTTTTCTAGGCGATCAAGTGCTTCTTTTTTACCAACAATTACCACTTTAATCTCAGGGATGTCAACTAAGTAAACTGCAGCATCGATCAGGGTTTCTAGGGGTTGGGTTAGGGCAATATTGCCAGAATATAAAACAACAAATTTGCCCTCAAGATGATTTTCTTGGCGAAAATAATTATTGGTTTTCGGCAGAGGTTTAATAAAGCTGACATCCACCCAATTAGGAATTTCAATAATTTTCTGACTCGGCACATTTTTAGTTAGGAGATTTTTGGTAAAACCATCGGCAATAACCGAGATTTTGCTGGCATTTTGATAGGCAAATTTTTCGAGACGACTAAAAACTTTAATCATTTTCTCATTAGTTAATAATCCCACATGAACTGCCGCATCGGGCAAAATATCCTGTAAATTTAGAATAATCGGTATCCCATATAATTTACTCAATAAAGCGGCGGGAACGCAAACGGGTAATCCGGGGACAGTTAAGAAAATTAGATCGGGTTTTTCACCCTTGAGAGCCTGAAAGAAACTCAAAAAAACAAAGCTCAATTCAAAGAAAATTCGATTTTTTAAACTTCTTTGGGGACGCGCCCAGACGTAGGAACGTTGAATTTTAACACCATTTAGTTCTTCTTCTAGATAGATTTTTCCTCGGTATTCGGGATCGATTTCACTATTAGGATACCAAGGAAAAGCGGTTAAAACTCTGACTTGATGACCTCTTTTAACCAATCCTTCCGCTAATTCTGTCATCAGGGGAGCGATGCCGATCGGTTCGGGATAATAGTTATAAGAATAGAGCAAAATTCGCATAGGGATGGCAATTTGGTTGGGCGATTCAGTTTCATGATTTTATCAATAGTTACTGGTTTTTTGACAAATCAGATGCGCTTTTGTCAGGGATTGCCCTAGAAAGAGGTTTGGCATCAGGTGAGGATTAGCGGTGAGAGATGCGGAAAAAAAGGGAAATTGGCTCATAAATTAATCCTCAAAACCTTATTTTTCCCTTACCCGGTGGCCGATATCACGACGATAATAGATGCCCTGAAAGTGTATCCTTTTCACCGATTGATAGGCAAGTTCGATCGCCTGATTAAAATTAGCTCCCATAGCCGTGACACCCAAGACGCGGCCGCCATCGGTGAAGATATCGCCGTGTTTTAAAACCGTGCCGGCGTGGAAAACGATCGCTCCCGCGGTTTCAGCTGCCTTAATTCCAGTGATTAACTGGCCTTTTTCGTAGTGGTCGGGATAACCGGCAGACGCGGCCACCACACAAACGGCACTACCGGATCGCCATTGTAAAGAGGGGAAATCAGTTAATTTTTGTTGAGCGCAAGCCAGCAGTAGCGGTGCCAGGGGAGTTTCCAGTAGGGGTAAAACCGCTTGGGTTTCGGGATCGCCAAAACGACAGTTAAATTCGAGAACTTTTGGCTCTCCGGCGGGGGAAATCATTAAACCCGCGTAGAGGACTCCCCGATAGTCAATGCCGCGTTTTTGCAGGGTGGCGACGATGGGGGCGAGGATGTCTCGGTCCACCGCTTCGATAATGGCGGCGGTGGCTATGGGTGCGGGGACATAAACGCCCATACCGCCGGTATTTTTGCCGGTATCGCCTTCACCGATGCGCTTGTGATCTTGGGCGGGTAGCAGGGAACGGAAGCTGATCCCATCGGTGAGGGTGAGGATGGACACTTCTTCCCCTTCTAGGAATTCTTCCACCAGGACTTTAGTGAAGCCACTGGTAAAAAGATCATCGATCGCTTCTAGGGCTGTATCTACGGTTTCGGCGACAATTACCCCTTTTCCTGCGGCTAATCCGTCGGCTTTCACCACAATTGGCGCTCCTTGCTCTCGGATATAAGTTTTTGCTAATTCTGCATCCGTAAAGGTTTCTGAGACGGCGGTGATAACTGCTGCTTCGCTCATTAATTCTTTTGCCCAGGATTTGCTCGATTCAATTAAGGCCCCGGTTTGTGTGGGGCCAAAAACGGCAATTTCTTGGCCGAGAAGATGATCGGTAATGCCGAGGGAGAGGGGATATTCTGGCCCGACAACCACCAGATCGACGCAATTTTCTCGGGCAAAGCGGCTAATTTCGGCAAAATCCTCCATTGCTATGGGGATATTTTCACATTGAGGTAAAATTGCCGTTCCCCCATTACCTGGAATACAGAACACTTGTTCTACCTCGGGCGATTGCAGCAGTTTCCAAGCCAAGGCGTGTTCTCGACCACCACTGCCGATAACGATAATTTTCACGGATAAACGCAGCCTAAATGACGATGGTTTAATTATCCCCTAGCTCCGGGTCAGCATTGGCTAGAAGTTGAGATTACTTAACTTTTTAATCGATTTGACGGAGTCAGGAGTCAGGAGTCAGGAGTCAGGATTCAGGATTCAGGATTCAGGAGTCAGGAGTCAGGAGTCAGGAGATAGGAGATAGGAGATAGGAGATAGGAGTCAGGAGATAGGAGTCAGGAGATAGGAGATTATTTTATTTATTCTCCCCACACCCCACTCCCCACACCCCACACCCCACACCCCACACCCCATCTCCCCATTTCCCACTTCCTACTTCCCACTTCCCCACTTCCCATCACTGGATTTGACGGAGACAGGACAAATCAGCTTGACCGAAATGAATACTAAAAGCTACTTGCAGATTTTCTAGGGATTTAACCAACCAAGGCACCCGCTCGCGAGAATAACTCTCGTAGTGGTTAAATAGAATCGAAAAACGTTTATCTAAGTGGGGTTTTGCCTTGGGACAGATCAAAATCAACTTGAGCAATAACCCCACAGTCCGAGTTACCCCCATATTGGTGATCATATCCATAAAAATGTAATGATCGGGTTTTTGGCCGCTTTCCACCACCAGATAATTTAACAGTTGGCTAGAAGTACGCAGCATGAGAAATTCACTCGGTTTTTGTTGATCGCAGTGGGGTAGAGTATTTTGCAGGATATCGTCGAGTTTTTGGTGAAATTGCCCCTTGCCGTAGTCTAAGGAGGTAATTAGATAATCGTAGAGATCATTTTTAAAATCTTTATAGGTACGGGTATAAACTGTATTCGCCAGAAAATTTTGCGAAAGATACTTATAAGTATAATTTCCTGCTACCGTCCCCAGATAATACTTGAGGGTGCGATTTAGCTCCTTATCATTGAGCAGGGTGGGATTTTCCACTGGTTGAATGATTCTCCCCGCTTCTTCCCTGATTTTTGGGCTATGAGCAACCTGTGCCAAACGTACCTGATAGGTGACATAACGAGAGAGATTTACCTCGAAACGGCTCTCGGTTTTCACCTTAATACGTCTAACGGTTTGTCGCTGTTCTCGGGGACTGTCATCACCGAGTAAATAGTAATCATAGAGATAGGGATAACGATTAATCAGGGTTCCTAGGGAAGCGGCGGTTTTTTCGCTGTATTGGCCGCTAATAATTCTCGCCAGACGCTGCATCCTAACGTAGTCATCCGAGAGGGTAAAATTTTTGACCAGATGGCGCAAATTATTGGGGCTGCTGTAATGTCCGGGAGGTGGGGAGGGCAAATTTTCCAGCAGCGATACCAATTCGGGAATTGCTGGCTGATGGGCGGGCTGCGTTTGCCATCGATTCATTAAAATATGACAGCAGCGGTTAAAGAAATGATAAAAACGAATTTCGGGATCTTTGGCCTTGACAAGACGCTCTAGGGCTAAATAAATAGGAGCTTCTTGATAACCGCCACCTTCGATAAACAGACGACGAAAATTCTCGATTAATTGCTCGGGGGAATCGGTCCTGGCGCGGTCGAGCCAATAATCGTATAGTAGCTGTTCTTCGTCTCTTGTTTGTCTTTGTCCAGTGTTTAGACTAGCCATGGTTATTTGATTCAGCCCTCCTAAATCAGTAAGCGGATGGATTTTAGGGCTATGACCATAAAGGGGTCAATTGTGATTAGATAGTAGATGCTCCCTTCTGAGGATGCCCCTATTTTGGGTCATTGTACTGATCGAGTCGATCCCTTTTAGCTTGGCAAGTTTGGGAAAATTCCCCTTGGCTTACCCGGCCAAGCTTGCGGACTATGCCCAGATTACTAAAAATTTAGGCAGCGTACCCTGCTAATTAAGTTAGCGAAAGGAAACCCCGATTGTATGTGATCTAAGTCACATTTAAACCTAAATCCATCTTCTAGATAATTCGGAATTTACCTAAAATGTCGGATGAATGCCCCCGCTACATTTTTCGACAAGATACTCACCTTTGCGGGGGATGAAATCCGACCAGAATATCAACCGCGGAGCATCGGTTTAATTCTACCATCTGTAGGTAAACTGTGTTATAATTAATTTAACCAATGGTCGTGGATTGTTAGATGCTAGTCGTAGAAGCAAAGCTAAAAAACGGAACCCCAGAGCAATATCACCAGCTTGATGAAGCTATCAAAACTTCTCAGTTTGTGCGTAACTCTTGTGTTCGTTATTGGATAGAAAATAAAGGAACAACCCGCAATGATCTCCAAAAACTTTGTGCGGTACTAGCTAATAATAAAGAGACCCCTTGGGTTAATAAATTAAACTCTCAAGCTCGTCAATCGGCTGCTGATAGAGCCTGGCAATCAATTACTAGGTTTTACCAGAATTGTCATGCTAAGATACTTGGGAAAAAGGGTTTTCCTCGGTTCAAAAAGCATAGCCGTTCGGTTGAGTATAAACTAACGGGCTACAAACTATCTGATAATCGACGTAAAATCAGATTTACCGATGGCTTTAAAGCAGGAGAATTTGATTTATGGTGTAGTCAAAAGACATTAGTTTATTATTCAGAGCAACAGATTAAACGGGTAAGAGTTGTTAGACGTGCTGA
>NZ_JASJFF010001047.1:0-6276 GCF_030065435.1 Microcystis sp. M53603_WE2 | reverse complement strand
CGGGTTGGTTTCTGGGGTTGGGGGAGATTCGATCGATGGGTCAGACAAGGTACACCTAAATCAGCGATAGACTAATCTCAATATCTGGATTGCTTTCCCAGCTATGACGCTCAGGTAAGCCACAAGACATATTATCACGGCAGTGGCAACAATTATTAAGCAATTGTAAATTGTCTTGATTCCCCCCGCTCGCAGCCGTCAGCTTTTTTCTCTCCCCCTCCCCTGCTCCTTTCTCCCCACTTCCCCAACTCCGGCGCCCCCTCTTGCCTGTTCCCTAAAACCAGAGACTTCCTACCTCACTATTAAGATCACTGCGATAAGTAGTCGTGCAAAATTAATTTCCTAGTCGAGACTCCGAGACTCCGAGACTCCGAGACTCCGAGACAGCTATCAGGGATCGGATTTGAGTTTTCAGTTCACTGTTTACTCACATCAGCAAAAGGCTGACGGCTGAGAGCTTAGATGTGTAATTAATTTTGCTTAGGTACTTAACTGTGTTTTTGAGGACATTGTTTCTTGTCCCTACTCCTCAATAAACCCGAACCTGAAGGAAAATTTACCCCTACCCCCTACCCTAAAAGAAAAATTTTTTCTGGAAGGTTTTTCAGCATCAGGGTTTGATGATTTGAGTGCAAGCTTGATCAGTTTAACTAATATCATCCTTGCCCTTGCGGGGGGTTAAAATTTGCTGCTATAAATAAGAAAAAAAGTTTTTGTGTGCTTCTCTCTGACAACAATCTCTAGGCAAAAAGCCAGAGATTTTTTAAAAAAGCTGATAACTGATCACTGATAACTGATCACTGATAACTGAACACTGATAAAAACTAACTAGGAACAATATTTAAGAAAGCATCGAAGTCTTTTAATGCTTCTTGGAATTGATTAGCAGCAAGACTAGCATCTTTTTCTTTGGCTGCCGCATCGATACGTTCAAAGTGAACGAAAAGATTTTTCGCTAACTGCTTGGCTTTTTCTTGGTCTTTGGGCAGTAAATTACGGGATAATCCTACCATTTCCTGACGCAATTGCCCCAAAGGACCGTGGATATAGGTGCGAGTATCTACCCAATTTTTGTCAGCGATGAGGTCTTGCAAAACGCTCATTTTTTGGCGAAATCCTTCTATGGGTTGGATGTAAACCTGTAACTGTTCGATTTTTTGGGGACTGTAAACGGTGGGGATAGTTGCTTGGGGACCACTGCAACTAACCAGCAGGGTAGTAACTAGGACTAAAACTAGGGAAATAATCGAGCGAAGACGTGGCATTGGTTTATATGTACTATTTAACAAGCTATTGACGTTCTCTCCCTTAACCAGTCAAGGTATCGGGACGATTTTTACTTTATCAGAATTTTGGGTTTAAAACCTCGCCCCTTTTAGGGCATCCATTGGTCACATCTTTCATTAACAAAAAGAGAAGAAACTTAAAAAGGGCTCTTCTCGACTTTGTGTAATAAGTGGGTGGGTGGAATTAAATATAAGATAAACGTAGGTTGGGTTGAAGCATGAAACCCAACGCCCGCATGGGTTACGCTACCGCTAACCCATCCTACAAATAATTGTGCCTCCCTACTTAAGTTTAACTTATATAGTAGCGATCGATCTTTGTGTCCTCTGTGTCTCTGTGGTTCCTTCCACTGAAAAGTTCCTGAACAGTAATGATTGTAACGGAAATGGAATGACGGGACGCATTAGCAATAACTTGGGGATGATTGCCAAGAATTAGGGAAATATGGTCAGTATCGAGAATATATTGAGACACAAATCTTTATCCTCTACAGATAATATGAGGGATCTACTTCACTGTCATCATCTAAAGTACGTTCTGCTTGAAGTGTATCCATGATTTCTTGAAAATCTGCGTCATTTTCAAAGATACCTGCAAATTCTCGCCAATTGGGTGAGGGGTTATCTAGGGGTGTTGTCCATGATATCGTTTCAATTTGGCTAATTTGTTCGATAAAGGTTGTTTGTAGTTGGGAAATGGCTTCTTCTTTGGTGGGTGCTTGGACTCGAAAATGAGGCAATTCAGCGATAGATACAGCATATTGACCATTTTTAAGGGTTTCTATCAGTATTTTTACCTTTAGATTAGCTGATGGTTGGGAGGGTGGGATATTGAGATTGATGACCATAGCATTTTGTTGATTTATCGCTTTACTTCCTTATTTTAAATGACTCATCTGGTATATAAGGTTGTTTTAAAGAGTAGATATTTTTAATATATTCAACTAAAAGGTTGATTTTATTTTGATTTTTACAATTGATACTTAGTTCAAAAAAATTACAAAATTGATCGTCATTAAGCCTACTATACATTGCATAGGAAATCGACATTCTAATTAATTTTGTATCCGTTAAATAGTCTTCTATGTTAAAATTAAACATAAATATCCTCTTGGCTCTAAATTTATATTAGAGCTATATTGCTATTTATTTTTCCCTTAGAGTCAAATTTTTTAAGATTCTTTCGATGTTTGCAGTTTCTCATCTCAGCAAAAGAGAGAAAACAGCGATCGCAAACTGCGCCTTCAAATTCTTCAAACTCCCACAAAGCAGCAATCTTAAACTTTTTCTCACGATTTGGACATTTAGACAACAACTTTAAGTCATGCTTCTCACACCTCCCAACCGACTTAAACTGCCATTCAATCCGATGACAAAGCAACTCATCATTTCTGTTCAAATTGTTTCATAAAAGCTCGATCGATCCGATCTTTCCATAACCATAATAACGGTGATTGACATCCGAAACCGCCCCAAGATGCGATCGCTTTTTGGTCTCCTGTCCCGATTAAACTGAGATAATTTTTCTGGGGAAAATAGGGTTTTAAGGGCTGATTTTGCAGAATTCTTCCTAAATTATCGAACAGTGGTTTACCTTGTCGGACGGCAAAAACTCCTGCTTTCGGACGGGGATAATCTGGAATCGTGGCAATATCTCCCACGGCAAAAATATGGGGATGGGAAAGAGATTGCAGATAATTATTCACTAAAATAAACCCTTTTTCATCTGTCAGTAATCCTGACGCTTTAATCCAACTAGGGGCCGAGGCAGTCGTTACCCAAATTGTATAATCCGTGGGTAAAACTAACCCCGATGAACAGATAATCTGATCTGCTTGCACTGCCGTCACATCCGTTGATAAATATAATCTAATTCCCCTTTGTTTAAAAATATTCTCTAAACGTTGACCGACCCAATTATTATGGGCTGGTAGTAGTTTTTTTCCTCGATGAATTAGAGATAAATTCAAATTACTGCTAGAGTTGAGAATTTTGGCCAAACGGGACTGCATATTTAAAGCTAATTCGACCCCGCCCGCGCCACCACCAACAATGACGATATTGAGAGGATTATTGGGGTTACTAACCGCTTTTTTCAGGATTTCTTGCCATCCTTCCCGAAAAATCGGCACCGGTTTGGCGGGAATAGCGTACTCTTGAGCGCCGATAACATTATCTACTGCCGGGATGCTGCCGATATCGATCGAGAGATAATCAAAGGGAATCTGTAAAGAATTATTACAAATTACTTGACATTTTTCCGTATCTATGGAATTAGCCTTGTCTAAACAGAATTGCGCTTGAGAATACCTAGCTAGAGAAGGTAAATCGATATGAGTCTCAGCAAAATCATAAAAACCGGCGATGTGGCCGGGTAACATTCCCGAATAGGGGGTATGGGTGACATCGCTAATTAAAGTTAATTGAACGTTTTTTAGGGGTGATTGCCCCCAAAGACGAAGGGCGATCGCATGACTATGACCACCACCGATAAAAACCAAGCGCTTGACTAAATCCATAAAAAAACGGGATTGCTGCCAGAAAAGTTAAATTCTAATGAATATATCTTCTTACACAGAAATTCTGTTGCAAAATCGAGGGTAGATAGACAAAAACTCAAGACATCGGGGCCAGGAACTTTTAACCAATGACAGTCAATTGGGATTTTGATCTTTTCGGACTCGATATTCTTAAGCAAATTCTATCTATTATCTTCGCTTCCCAATAGAGAGAAGTCTATGCAAGAAGTTTATATCGTGGCCGCAGTCCGGACTCCAATTGGTCGTTTTGGTGGGGGATTGATGGGATTATCCCCGGCCGATTTAGGGGCAACAGTGATGAAATCTGCCCTAGAAATCGCTAATTTGCCCCCAGAAGCCCTAGATTTGTACATTTTCGGCAATGTTTTGGGATCGGGTCATGGTCAGTTAATTCCCCGACAAGCGGCGATTAAAGCAGGAATTCCCGTAAGCGTGGACGGATATCGGGTGGATATGGTTTGTTCTTCGGGAATGATTGCCGTTAGTAACGCCGCTACCTCAATTCGCGCTGGAGAAGCGGATCTCATCCTCGCCGGTGGCATCGAATCCATGTCCCAAACTGGCTTTTTTCTCTCCCATCGGGCCCGGTGGGGTTATAAATTCCTCATGGGTGCGCCAGAACAATTAACGGATTTATTACTCCACGATGGCCTAACCGATGCTACCACGACTGAGGGCATGGGTTCCCAAGTCGATCGCCTCTGTCTCGATCGCGGGGTTTCTCGGCAAGCATTAGACGAAATTGCCGCCTTATCCCACCAAAGAGCGGCCACAGCCACAGAAAAAGGCTGGTTTAAGGGCGAAATCGTGCCAATTGAGCTTAAATCTAAGAAAGGTTCCACAATTCTTGATCAAGATGAGGGTATTCGTTCCGATAGTACCCCGGAAGGTTTAGGAAAACTGCGGCCGGCTTTTAATCCGTCGGGAGTTTTAACCGCAGGGAATAGTAGTCAGATTTCCGATGGGGCCGCCGCTATCCTTTTAGCCAGTCAAAAAGCTGTGGATCAGTACGGTTTAAAACCAATTGCCAAAATCCTTGGCGGCGCTGTGGGTGCTGGCAAAACCGATCGCTTCCCAGAATTCCCCGTCCTAGCGGTGAAAAAATTGCTGGCATCTTTAGATAAAACGATCGAAGATTTCGATTTAGTGGAAAATAACGAAGCTTTTGCCTTAAATAATCTGCTTTTTGAGATGGATCTGGGGTTAGCGAGGGAAAAACAAAACGTTCACGGTGGTGCGATCGCATTGGGTCATCCCATCGGCGCTTCCGGAGCGCGAATTCTGGTGACGTTAATTAACGCGTTGAAAGTACAGGATAAAACCCTCGGTATGGGGGCCATCTGTCATGGGACCGGTGGCGGAACAGCGATCGCAATTGAAAGAGTTTAGGAGGAAAAAGCTATGGTATCTCTGGGACTAGAGGAGAAAGTTATCGTCGTTACCGGCGGAAATCGAGGCATTGGGGCGGCTATTGTCTCTCTTTTGATAGAATTGGGGGCCAAGGTGGCCTACACGGATTTAGCCACGGATAATCCCCAGGGTTTAGGCATTGTCGCCGACGTGACTAAGTTGGAATCTATGGAAGCGGCAGCTAAACAAATTGAAGCGGAATTGGGACCAGTGTACGGCATCGTCGCTAACGCGGGGATTACCAGAGATAACTTTTTCGCTAAATTAACGCCGCTAGATTGGGATTTAGTGATTAATGTCAACCTAAAAGGGGTTAATCACACGATTAAACCGTTTATTGAGGGAATGTACGAACGACAAGCGGGATCGATCGTTTGTATTAGTTCTATTTCCGGTGATCGCGGTAATGCCGGCCAAACTAATTACGCAGCCACAAAAGCGGCAGTTATTGGTTTAGTCAAATCCCTAGCGCGAGAAGCTGCCCGTTATAATATTCGCGCCAATGCGATCGCACCGGGGTTTATTAACACGGAAATGACTTTAGCGATTCCCGATAAGGTTCGCGATAAAATCACCGCCGAAATTCCCTGTCGTCGCTTCGGTGAACCCGCAGATATCGCCTGGGCAACTGCCTATTTACTCTCTCCTATTGCCAGCAGTTATGTCTCTGGAGAAGTCCTCAGAGTTAATGGGGCCCACCACACCTAATCAGTTATCAGTTATCAGTTATCAGTTATCAGTGGGTAAGTTATCAGTTATCTAATTCAAAGATGGAAAATGTGTTTGTTATCGAAAAAATCGGGTCTAAAACCTCGCCTTAAGGCGAAAAGTTTTTGGAGCGGGGCATAAATCCCCATTACAAAAACGGCCTCCTGCTCCTTGCCTCCGTTATTTAGCGCCCGTTTAGCTAGTAAACAGGAGAGAAAAAATTATGAATCAGGAGTCTGAAGAAACGGTTAATGACGAGATGCGAACTGAATATGACTTTTCTGGTGGTATTCGTGGCAAATATTATCAAGCTTATCGACAGGCTAGTAATG
>NZ_JASJFF010000801.1:0-5902 GCF_030065435.1 Microcystis sp. M53603_WE2 | reverse complement strand
CTTCTATCCTAGCTTTAACTAGGACAAAATCAGAGTTTTCTACCATAAAAGTTAACAACAAAGCCGATCTATAGCTGAAATCGGTAGCGGCAAAACTCCCTAGTTTACATTCTGTTAAAAATCGTCCTATAATAATCCAAGGCTAGAAACTGGCAATTATTACTGTTGAAGTTGAAAATCGGCGGGCGATATGTTAAACAGACGTTCTTTTTTGCAAGGATTAGGTACAATCGCCTTAGCGGGAGGTTTAAGTGGCTGCGCTTCTGGAAGCGGCAATCTGAGCATTTTTCTCCTATCTGGTTCGATTCCGCCGCGATTACTAACAGATTTTCGGAAAACTATTGCCGAAAAAAAAGTCAATTTTCAGTCGGAAAGGCAGCTGAAAGAGCTATTAAAATTGTTGGAAAAATGGTTAAAAAATCAGGGGCAACCAACCTCACAATTTTCGTTTCCTATCCCTTTTAGGGAACAAAACCCAGCGATCGGTAATTTAGTCACCCTAGGGGATGCTTGGCTAGGAAAAGCGATTAGCAACGGTTTAATTCAACCCCTAGATACTTCTCAACTCTCTAATTGGTCAAAACTGCCCCCCCGTTGGCAAGAAAACATGGCTCGCAATGCCCAAGGACAACCGCAAACAGAGGGTAAAGTCTGGGGTGCGCCCTATCGTTGGGGAATGACAGTAATTGCCTATAATGAGGAAAAATTCGCTCAATTTGACTGGCGACCACAGGATTGGTCCGATCTATGGCGACCGGAATTAACCGGTAAAATTGCCCTAATTGATAATCGTCGCGAAGTCATCGGTTTAACCCTAAAAAAATTGGGTTATTCTTATAATTCCAGTGATTTAAAGCAAGTTACGGCACTAAAAGACCAGCTATTCGCTTTACAAAAACAGGTAAAATTTTATAGTTATCAATATTATTTACAACCCCTGATACTCGGTGATGTCTGGCTATCTGTGGGTTGGTCTAATGATATTTTACCCGTGAGCGATCGCTATAATAAAATTAAAGTTGTTGTCCCCAAATCTGGGACTTCTCTCTGGTCAGATGTGTGGGTAAAACCAGTTTTAACTACTCCTAATTCTCTTGTCCAGCAATGGATTGATTTTTGTTGGCAACCAGAATCCGCCACTAAAATTTCTTTATTTACCTCCGGATTATCACCCCTAATTCTCACTCAAAATCCCGACCAAATTTCCCCAGATATTAGAAATAATCCTTTACTTGTTAATCCAGAAGCGATCAAAAAAAGCGATTTTTTAAACCCTTTATCCCCAGCAACCGAGCAAGAATACGAGCAATTGTGGCAAGCAATGCGACAGTTAGTATAGTCAGGAGATACTAGACAAAATTCTGCGAGAATATTGAGGTGAAAATTACATTTACCTAACTGATAACTGATAACTGATAACTGATTAAGCGGCTTGACTTTGGGTTTCTTGGGCGAGAAAAGTAAGGATAGAAGCTTTCTCAATTAACCCCAAAACCCTGCCGTTTTCTTCTACCACTGTCACTTGAGATAAATTTTCTCCTTCCAAAATTTTTACCACATCTAGGAGGGAAGTATTAGACAAAACCAGTTTGAGACTTTCGCTAGTTTGTAATAACTGGCCGATATTTACCTCTGTCCATTGGGAAGTGGGAATCGTTTTCATATCCTCTACATTAATCACTCCTAATAGTTTACCTTCGCTATCGGTAACTAGGAATCTAGACCATTGTTGTTTACCGATAACATAATTATTAGCAAACTCGCGCAGGGTTAAATTAATCGGCACTACAGGACTATTAGGAGAGATAACATCTTTAGCACTGTAGCGACTTAGGAAATCTTGAACCTTAGCTGATTGAGCGGAAAAGCCAGCATTTTGTAGAAGGAAAAAGCCAATTAATAGCGTCCAAGCACTGCCAAATTGACTGATTCCGAGAATTGATAGCGCACCGATGACAATCGCTAACCAACCAAAAAATTGACCGAAACGACTAGCGAATAAAACCCCTTTATTGGGATTGCCCGTTACTTGCCAGACGATGGCTTTAAGGATATTACCACCATCTAGAGGTAAACCGGGGATCAGGTTAAATAACCCTAGGGCGAGGTTGATATAGACCAGGAGAGAAAGAATCGCCGCCAGGGGCGCATTTAAGCTAATATTGGAACCAATAATTAGGAAGATACCGAAGAGCAGTAAACTAACTAAAGGGCCAGCAATTGCTACTAGAAAAGCTTCTAGAGGAGTTTTCGATTCTCTGCCGAGAGTTGCCAACCCACCGAATAAAAAGAGGGTAATTGATTTGACTTCAATCCCTTGGGCGATGGCAACAAAACTATGACCTAATTCGTGGGCAACCACGGAGGCAAATAGGAGAATAGCGGCAAAAAATCCTAAGAGCCAGGGCATGATTCCCGTTAACTGGGGAAACTGACTTAAATCTCTCCCATAGGTTAAGGTAATTAACCCCAGAACGAAGAACCAAGAAGGATTAATATAAAAGGGAATTCCAAAGAGATTCCCGACTCTAATGTTGCCATTCATTTTGTATCTTCTCCAATTATTGGGGACTAACGCCAAGAAGATTAGGTTATCAATTACGCCATTCACTTCTGTTAACAATTGTAACAAAAATGAAAATCTCCCCGGCATTCCTTCAGGGAGTAAAAACCGTCATCCCTGTGGTTCGGTTATTTTCGTAGGAGAATTAAATCAATGATTAATTATTTACGGGGACAAGCGATCGAGGTGCTCAAAACCCCTAATAACCGACTGATCTTGATTTTAGACGTAAACCAGATCGGTTACGAAATCCAAATTCCCTCGCGATTAGCCCTAGACATCGGCAAAGATAACAATGATAGTCGTCAGATTTTTACTCACCTACTCCTTCGCGAGGAGCAGCCTTTATTGTACGGTTTCGGCACCGCTCCAGAGCGAGATCTGTTTCGTCAACTGCTTTCCGTCAATGGGGTTGGGGCGCAATTAGCCCTAGCTTTAATCGATACCTTGGGGATTGAGGAACTTGTGGTGGCGATAGTGACAGGAAATACCAAATTTTTGAGCAAAACCCCCGGAGTTGGCTTAAAAACAGCAGAAAGAATCGCTTTAGAGTTAAAAACTAAATTGGCAGCATGGCGACAACTAAGAGAAGCGACGACGACAACCACGGCAATACTACCGGCAGCGGCAATCCTTGAAGATGTGCAGATGACCCTTTTAGCTTTAGGATACAGCCAAGAGGAGATCGATCGAGCTATGGCAGTCCTCAGTCAAGATGCTTTATTTAGTAAAAATACTCAGCCAGAAGACTGGATTAAAGGAGCCATTAATTGGCTAGGGTAAATCAGTCGTCGGTCGTCGGTCGTCAGAAGATTAGTTTTATTGATTCTCCCCACACCCCACACCCTACACCCTACACCCTACACCCCGCTCCCCACTTCCCCACTTCCCCACTCCCTTGTGAGGGCAAATGTTAAAAAGTATTACGAAAATAGTGAGAAGGTGAACCAGATGCCGCAAAATAGTTGCGTTAGGTCGCTCTAGCTAGGGAAGTCTTGAGACGCTGAGGCGGAAACGAGATAACTTGAGCGTAGTGACCACAACTGCTATAAAATGTCAGATTAAGTTTATTAATCTCACTTAGTTGGGAGGAATCCATCAATGAGTATCGTCACGAAATCGATCGTGAATGCTGATGCTGAAGCTCGTTACCTCAGCCCCGGCGAACTAGACAGAATTAAAGCCTTCGTTGGCAGTGGTGCCGCTCGTTTACGCATCGCCGAAACCCTGACCGGCGCTCGCGAAACCATCGTCAAACAAGCTGGCGATCGCTTATTCCAAAAACGTCCTGACATCGTTTCCCCCGGTGGCAACGCTTACGGCGAAGAAATGACCGCCACCTGTCTGCGTGACATGGACTACTACCTACGTTTAATCACCTACGGAGTAGTTGCTGGTGATGTCACCCCGATTGAAGAAATCGGTTTAGTCGGTGTGCGTGAAATGTACAAATCTTTAGGAACCGACATCGGTGCCGTAGCTCAAAGCGTTCGCGAAATGAAAGAAGTTGCTACTGGTCTTATGTCTTCTGACGATGCTTCTGAAGCTTCTTCCTACTTCGATTACGTGATCGGCTCTATGTCCTAGAATAACTCCTTTGTGAATTGTTCTAGACACACCCCCCGTAAACCTCTTAAGATTAAGCAAAACCCAAGGAAGAACCACCATGCAAGACGCAATTACTTCTGTTATCAACTCTGCTGACGTTCAAGGCAAATACCTTGACGCTTCTGCTCTCGGCAAACTGAAAGGCTACTTCGCCACCGGTGAACTGCGCGTGCGCGCCGCTAGTGTCATTAGCGCCAACGCTGCCGGTATCGTTAAAGAAGCTGTGGCTAAGTCCCTGTTATACTCTGACGTAACCCGTCCCGGTGGCAATATGTACACCACCCGTCGTTACGCCGCTTGTATCCGTGACCTCGACTACTATCTCCGTTATGCTACCTACGCTATGTTAGCTGGAGATCCTTCTATCCTCGACGAGCGCGTTCTCAACGGCCTGAAAGAAACCTACAACTCTTTAGGTGTACCCATCTCCTCCACCGTTCAAGCTATCCAAGCGATGAAAGAAGTCACCGCTAGTTTAGTTGGTGCTGATGCGGGTAAAGAAATGGGGATTTACTTCGACTACATTAGCTCTGGCTTAAGCTAGAAATAACGAACTCGGACAAAATAGGTTCGGGAAGCCGAGGATGAGTGCTAGGTCTTTAAAGGCTGAATCTGTCCAAGATAGGTTTTGACGAGCTAGTATTGATCCTTGACTCCCGACCTTTGTTATTTTAGAAAAAGGCCTTCGTTAGTTTGAGCGACAAGTTTTTCAGCGATTAGGAGAAATCAATCCATGCGGATGTTCAAAATCACCGCTTGTGTTCCTAGCCAAAGCCGCATTCGGACACAACGGGAATTACAAAATACCTATTTCACCAAACTCGTTCCCTACGATAATTGGTTTCGTGAGCAACAACGCATCATGAAAATGGGCGGCAAAATTGTCAAAGTGCAGTTAGCGACCGGCAAACCAGGAACTAATACAGGTTTACTGTAATTGGCTGCCACTAGAACTTAAAAAAAAGAGGTCTGGAAAGACCTCTTTTTGCTTTAGGGATTTTTTTCAAACTGCAAAGCGGCAGAGTTGAGACAATAGCGTTTTCCCGTTGGGGGTGGACCATCATTAAAAACGTGACCAAGATGTGCATCACAGGTGGCACAAACAATCTCTGTCCGCACCATGAAAAAACTAATATCCCGTTCGTACTTGATATTAGTCTCGTTAGCAGCGGTCGAGAAACTCGGCCAACCAGTACCCGAATCATACTTGCTGTCAGAAGTAAATAACTCCGTACCACAGCAGACACATTTGTAAATACCTTTTTCCTTATTATCGTGATATTTACCCGTAAACGCCCGTTCTGTTCCCTTTTTGCGAGTAACTTGGAACTGTTCGGGAGTTAGCTGGGCCTGCCATTCCGCCTCGGTTTTACGAACTTTTTCTACCATAGTCAGGACAACCGCCATTATGATTAAACTTCCCTTTTTAGTCTAACCTGAGTTCGAGATCTAGGCTTTTTTCATAAACATGAAGTATGACCTGATTTAGCATCAGCTTCTGACGACGTACTCCCCAAAAGGAAAACTTGGTCAGGAAACCCTATAGACTTAGCATAATCTCAGCTTATCAATAGTATAAGTAACAATATCGTCAAACCCCTTTACAAACCGATACAAAGTCTTTAAGATAGAGACATCATCAATCAATCGTACCTCGACAACCTAATAGGAATCATAAACCAATGACCACCACTCTACAACAGCGCGAAAGCGCTTCCCTGTGGGAGCAGT
>NZ_JASJFF010000786.1:0-4806 GCF_030065435.1 Microcystis sp. M53603_WE2 | reverse complement strand
CTTCCGTGAATTCTAGGTTAATCATGTTTTTAATGAGTGCTTTGCTTCTAATTATGACTCTTAAACTATATTATTGTCCTTGAGTAAAAAATGCAAGTTGTAGCCGTGCAAAGTATATCTTAATTCTATCTCCCCCAGAGTCCCGAAAGAGCGTTAGCATCTTTAAAGCCGTATTTTTGATAACGGTTGAGAAATTCTCTGTGAGGTTTTTCTAGACTGTTGGTAAAGGTAATCCTTCTTTGAGTATAACGCTACAGGTGAGATAAGCTGTTGTGCATTTAAACTGGGTATGAGGACGTTACAAAACAAACTGAGAAACTCACTCTCTCCCCTCTCCCCTCTCCTCTCTCCCCCACACCCCAACACCCCTTCTTCCCGCTCCCATGTCCTTAAGTGATCCGCGTCGCCAAAAACAATTAAAAACCCTAGTGGAAAAGCTGGGTTTATCGGCTGATGTCCCCGTCAGGTGGGATTTATTAGATTTAGCTCTAACTCATCCCAGTATTTCCCGTGATAAGAATTATGAACAATTAGAATTTGTGGGCGATTCTGTGGTAAGACTCGTGGCGGCGGAGGTATTGTTAGAAACCTATCCAGAGGAACTCGTGGGGGAATTTGCCGCCCTGCGATCGATGATGGTTAGCGATCGCACTCTGGCGGAATTTGCGGATCGCTACGGTTTCGAGCGTTATTTGTTGGTTTCAAGTAGTACGAGTATTGACCGAGCGGGGAGAATTTCGCGACTAGCAGACGCTTTTGAGGCGGTCTTGGGAGCATTATATCTTAGTACACAGACTATGGTTTTAGTGCGTTCTTGGCTAGATGAACCACTAAGGGAAAAAGCGGCCGAAATTCGTCGAGATCCGGCCCGACAGAATTATAAGGATGCCTTGCAGGAGTGGACACAAGCAACATACAAAAAACTGCCGCAATATTTAGTAAAAGAAATCAATGGCTTAGATCAAGAACGTTTTTGTGCGGAAGTGTGGTTAAATGAGCAGAAATTAGGAGTGGGAACTGGCAGAAGCAAAAAAGCAGCGGAACAGGCAGCGGCTAAATCAGCTTTTCTAGAAGTGGTTAAAGGCTAAATGAAGATATTTTTGCCTAACGGACGAATTGCCAGAGGCGAATTTTAAAATCATAATTACCACTAGCCAAATACTGCCCATCGGGACTAAAAGCCAGGGATTCCACCCAGTCGGAATTATTATCAAACCAGGCCAACTGTTTACCCGTCGTCACATCCCATAAACGCACACCGTCATTACTGGCACTAGCGAGAATTTGTCCGTTAGGATGGAGTGCGAGGGAACGGATTCGGGCCGTATGACCGATGAGGGTAAATAATAACTTATTATTGCTCGTATCCCAGATTTTAATCGTGCGGTCTAAACTACCCGTAATTAAATTTTTACCGTCGGGACTGTATAAAAGCTTGCTAACCGCTTGGGGATGGGCGGAAAATTTCGACAAAAATTTGCCCTCGCGGATGTCCCAAAAATTTACCTCACCGTTTTCATGACCACTGGCAAGGGTGACACCATCGGATTTCACCCCTAGGGAATAAACAAAATTACCCACCCAATTTAAACGATAGAGGGGACGGCGGGGAGGTTGCACTGTCCAGAGGCGAATTCCTTCCAAACCACCACTAATTAACGTTTTACCATCGGGAGTAACCGTAAGGGCGAGGACAGTATTACCGTGTTCGAGGGCAATTCCTAAATACTTGCCTTCCACCAGATTCCAAAAATTAATAGAACCATCTAAACCGCTACTAACTAATAATCTTTCGTTGGGACTAATGGCTAAAGCTTTGACGCTGGTTCTTTGGGCGCGAGTTTGGGAGACTTTTTGACCTGTTTTCACTGACCAAATTCTCAGGAGAGGATCCGTATCACTACCACCAGCGAGAACAAATTGGTTATCGGGGCTGAAAATCACAGCATTAGGGGTGGATTGTTGCCCTTCTAGGGTTTTAGCGAGGGTAAGTCTGCCTAAACCTGCTACTGGGATAGTTTCTGGGGTTTTTTGGCCACTTGCAGCCGCGGGTTTAGGGGGAGCAATAGGACTTTGGGCCTGACTAAGCTGATGTTGCCCGATTGTCAGCGTGGTTAGAACACTGACCACAATTGCCCCGACAAGTTTCTCCCCACCCGTAAATCGGAATTTCATAAATTTAGTTGAATATTAACAAATGAACGGTGCTATAGATTCTAGCCTTTGAGGGGATTGATTGCCAAGCAAGGTGAAATTTTTGAGCTAAGAAGGTCGATTTTTTTCGTTTTTCAGGGTTGGTAAAGCTACTTGACCCGATTGGGGCGGTAAATAGTATCTCGCTGCTTCTTCTCTGTTGATTTGCTCGGTTTTTTGGCCCTGTCGCCACCTGGCGAAGATAGCGATCGCCATAATCGTTGCCCCTAAAGATAGCAGTGTCCATCTTTGTCCTACAACCCCGATGATGACATCTACTGCCGCTGCGGTAAAGATAAAGCTAGTTATTGGTTCTTGACGGTAAGCTTTCTTGAGAAAACGCGGCCAGAGGAGATTACTCATTTTATCTATTATTTCTACGGTTTCGATAATTCCAGCTTATCCTAAATAGTTGGACAAAGGTAAAGTTAAGTAGCTGGTTATAATTAAATTAAAAATGGATTTTAGGTTTGATCCCCCCTGCCCCCCTTGATAAGGGGGGTGCCGATAGGCGGGGGGATCTGAAAGTTTTTAATACCTATCTACTTAACTGTGGGGTAAGGAGTCGGTCGTCGGTCGTCAGTAAGAATTGCGGCAATTGAACTCCCAATACTCATCACCGGAGAATCCGATCCTTTAACAAATACAAAGAGACGATACCCCCTCAAAACCAGTTGATAGGATTATGGTAGTGACCGAAATCAACTTTTAAGAATCTATAATGGGCTTTATTGTCCATTATTATCTAATATAACGGCTTTAAAGCCTGTTATATGCACTTTTCCTCGGTATTATCATGGCCTATCCTCTCTACGTCGCTTTTATTTGGCATCAACACCAACCCCTCTACAAATCCTGTCAAACTCGCACCGATGCTTCGGGACAATATCGCTTACCCTGGGTGCGACTGCATGGGGTGAAAGATTATCTCGATTTAATCCTGATTCTAGAACGTTTTCCCAAATTACACCAAACTGTCAACCTTGTCCCCTCTTTAATCCTGCAATTAGAGGATTACGTCAACGGACTAGCTATAGACCCCTATCTTGCCCTCACCGTCACCCCAGAAGCGCAGTTAACCCTGGCACAAAAACACTTTATCCTCGAACACTTTTTCGATGCTAACCATCGTACCCTGATCGATCCGCACCCCCGTTACGGGCAATTATACGCACAGCGTCAAGAAAACGGTCATAGTTGGTGTATTAGCCATTGGCATCTCCAAGATTATAGCGATCTCTTGGCTTGGCATAACCTCGCTTGGATCGATCCTATCTTTCACAGTGACCCAGAAATCGCTGCCTGGTTAGAACAGGGAAAAAACTTCACTTTAAGCGATCGCCAGCGAATTATCTCCAAACAGCGTCAAATTCTGCGTCGTATCTTGCCGCAACACCGGTTAATGCAGGAAACCGGACAACTAGAAATCATTACCAGTCCCTACACCCATCCAATTTTACCCCTGCTGGCCAACTCGGAAGCCGGCCGGGTAGCAGTGCCGAATATGACCCTTCCTCGGCAATATTTCCACTATCCTGAAGATATTTCCCGCCATCTCCAGAAAGCTTGGCAAATCTATATCGATCGCTTTGATAAACAACCTCGAGGACTTTGGCCCTCGGAACAATCCGTTAGTCCCGCGATTCTCCCCGCTGTCGCTAAACAGGGTTTTCAGTGGTTATGTTCCGATGAGGGGGTGTTAGGTTGGTCTCTGGGACATTACTTTCATCGCGACGAAAAAGGCAATATTAGCGAACCAGAATTGCTTTATCGTCCCTACTGTCTGGAAACTAGCAACGGCAATTTATCGATGGTTTTCCGCGATCATCGTCTCTCGGATCTGATCGGATTTAGCTATAGTGGCATGAAAGCAACCGAGGCCGCTACAGACTTAGTTAAACACCTAGAAGCGATCGCCGAACAACTGAAAACCAACGCAGAAACCACGACCCTAGAAAAACCCTGGTTAGTTACCATTGCGCTAGATGGCGAAAACTGCTGGGAAAACTATCATCAAGACGGTTTACCCTTCCTAGAGAATCTTTATCAACTTTTAAGCGACCACCAAGCGATCGAATTAGTCACCGTCTCCGAATATCTCGATCGCTTTCCCGCTAATGCAAAAATTCCTGTCAATAAACTTCATAGCGGCTCTTGGATCGATGCCAATTTTACCACTTGGATCGGCGATCCCGCTAAAAATAAAGCTTGGGAATATCTAATTTTAGCCCGTCAAACCCTCGCTAATCACCCGGAAGCGACGGAAGATAATAACCCCGACGCGTGGGAAGCATTGTATGCAGCGGAAGGTTCCGATTGGTTTTGGTGGTTTGGTTATGGCCATTCCTCCAATCATGACGCAATTTTTGACCAACTTTTCCGCGAACACCTGATCGCCCTCTATCAAGCTTTAAATGAGCCAATTCCCTCCTATTTGCTCGAACCGGTGGAAGAACACGGAGATAAACAAAGTAATCGTCCACTAGCTTTTATTCACCCCATTATCGACGGTTTTGGGGACGAACAGGATTGGGATAAAGCTGGACGGATCGAAATTGGCGGCGCCAGTGGTACAATGCACCGGACTTCCTTAGTACAAAGACTCTTTTTCGG
>NZ_JASJFF010000016.1:0-4781 GCF_030065435.1 Microcystis sp. M53603_WE2 | reverse complement strand
TTCTACGGCTGCCTGGGCTAAACGCGATACTCCAATCCCATAACAACCCATACAAATGGGGGTAGATTCTCCCGCTTCATTAGTATAAAAAGCATTCATGGCTTGAGAATATTTATATCCCAATTGGAAGATATGACCGACTTCAATTCCTCTAGCACTTTGCAAGGTTTGATTGGGATCGTGAATAGCTCGATCGCCTACCCGGGCTTTGCGTAGATCGACGATTAATTCCGGTAAGATAAAATCTTTACCCCAATTGGCTCCCACTACATGAAACCCGGTTTCATTAGCACCAGTGATAAAGTTTTCTAAGTCTGTCACCGTGTTGTCTGCTATGCGTAAAAACTTAGGAGCGATATCGCTGGCTTTTTTGAGCAAATTATCTTCTAAGTCGGGAGCAATATAACCCAAAGGTAAGGGTTTAGTTGCCCATTGCTGTTGAGCGGCAGCATCGGGTATTTTTAAAGCCAAAATTGTTTTAGCATTGTAACGGCCCGCCTGTCTAACTAATTCATTTTGTAGTTTAACTTCGTTAACCTCTTGATCGCCGCGAATATGCAGTAAAACTAAAACAGTTATGCCGCTATCATAAACCACTTCGTAGAGAACATTCTTGACGATAGCAGTGGCAGAACAATCGAGAAATTTAGCTAAACTTTCGATCGTGTTGGTGTTAGGAGTCTCTTTTTTAGCAAACTTTTTCAAGGGAGAAGCCACTTTATCTGCCGGCAAAGAAACGGCTTTTTCCATATTAGCCGCATACTTTTCATCGGCGGTAAATAAAACCTCATCTTCTCCAGCATCAGCTAAGACCATAAATTCTTGGGATGCGGAACCGCCAATCGCTCCAGAATCGGCTTCTACTGCCCGAAAAGCTAACCCACAACGGCGGAAAATATTGCGGTAAGCTATATCCATCGCTTGATAGGTTTTCTTTAAACATTCCTCGTCAAGATTGAAAGAATAGGCATCCTTCATAATAAATTCTCGTCCCCGCATTAAACCAAAACGAGGGCGAATTTCATCGCGAAATTTAGTTTGAATCTGATATAAATTAACTGGTAATTGTCGATAGGAACGAATTAAATCACGAGCGACGGCAGTAATTACTTCTTCGTGAGTCGGTCCTAATCCTAACTCCCGCTTTTGCCGGTCCGTCAGGGCAAACATAATCCCTTCTGCTTTTGTGTAGGTGTCCCAACGGCCTGATTCTTGCCAGAGTTCCGCCGGTTGCAGTTGGGGAAGTAAACATTCTTGGGCGCCGGCTTTGTTCATTTCTTCCCGGACTATCTGGGAGACTTTCTGTAAAACCCGCCACATCAGGGGTAAATAGGCGTAAATACCGCTGCCAATGCGACGAATGTAACCGGCACGCACCAAGCATTTATGACTGGGTATTTCCGCCTCGGCCGGGTCTTCCCGGAGGGTGACAAAAAGCTGTTGAGAGAGTCGCATCCTATCGATATCCTTTTGAACAGAAGACTTTCTATTATCTCATCAAAGGAGAGCGACTGCAATGATCAATTACTTGTGTTGACAAACAATAACAGCGATCAGTTTACCGATTCTCAGGTATTTCCCCTCACAACTTGAGACTGGTTGGAGACGCATTGAACTCTAGTTCCAATTGCCTAACTCCCTTGTTCTCTACTCTAGGAAATATGAGCGTTCAGGTCGATCGCTGTTACCGTCGTTATCGAGACAGAATGTAACTTTAACAGGGTTTACTCCTTTGTGAACTTGACCTTTATAACCTTGCCAGTCGATCTGTCAGGGAAGCTTTTTTCTTTAGCTTCAATTATTAATATAACATCGGATTGGGGCTAGAAATCTTTCTCTTAATCAAAGTTTACATTACTGGGATCAAGGAAAAGCCTCGATGTTTTGACGCTTAACCGACCATAACTCCCTTCTGTCAAAGTGGGTGAGGTAATACCCCCTAAATGGGGAGCATCTCACCTTTGTAACCCCTAAATCAGGTTTTATGTCAAGCTATTTTAAAAGCCTTGCTAGAAACCAGTTTTAGGGATAAGTATAATTACTCACTTGCATAAATGAGATGCTCCCCCTAAATGAAACTTAATAGCGCACCCTGCGGTTTCAGAGAAAGACCTTAACTTTGCTTAGGTTTGAGTGGATTGGCGAGCATCCAGACGGGAGTTTATTAGCTTGGGTAATAGCAATCCGGATTTCGCTTTGTAAGCGTCAAATTCAGGATAGCGGGAGAGGGAGCGGTCTTTTTTAAGCATATTGGGAATGAAGACCCCGGCGATGAATCCCCCCAAAATCAGAAAAGGGAGCCAATGTTGGGCTAACAGGGCAAAACTCAGATAAATTAAAATCTCTCCTAAATAGTTGGGATTGCGACTACGACTAAAGAAACCTTCGGTGATCAATCCTTCCCTATATTTAAGGGTAAAATACTTTTGGGCATCGCTACCGTAATGGAGAAATACCCCCATAATATTGATCGCTATGGCTGCGGATATTAAAGGAGCGGCGGCCGTGACCTTCCCGCTAACAATAATAAAAGGGGCAGCCCAATACAAACCGAGAACGATAAAGGTAAATATTCCCATAGCCAACGGTATTTCTTTTTCCCATTGTTGATCTGGATATAATCTATCCTTGATCAGCCACATCAGACCGTAAGTTCCGTGTAGGGCAAGGTATATCCAAGCGAGCGGGGTAAAATTATTATAAAAAGCCATTAAGCCCAATATAATTAGAAAAGTCAGAAATTTATGCCAATTAATCGCGTGTTTTATCTTCATTTTCTTCAAAGTAGAAATCAATCCTGTTGATCGAGTGCTAAACAATTATAACTACTAACGTTTCAATCCGGTCTTTGACATCGCTTGAGAATAAAAAAGAAAGGTCGGGGAAAGTTGTTAAAATCCATAATTACTGGCAGGGTATTGTCCTCTAATTTCCGAAAAGAGTCATTAATCGGCGAATAATCCTAGATCATCAGCACCAGCTTCCAATCTGGTCTGTCAGGTTAACGGCGATCGCAGTTTTGTCGCTTGGGTTAAGACACCGCACTACCTAAGACCAAAGACTGGCGCATTGTTAATAAACACACTTTCCTATCCAAAGTTGTACTTACAAATACAATTTAATAAAATCGGTTCTTCGGTTTGTCTTATGCAACGTACAGGATTATAAGGAATGAAACTCTTATAGAGAAAGACATTTGGCGATTTTTGTCAATTGTTTTTGATCTAGAGCGAACTAATCAATTAAGTCTCTTGCCAGATAAGGATTTAGTCGATTTATGCTCCCCTATCGAACCATACCAAGTAACGAAGAGCCTTCTGTTAACGCAATTTAAATTACGAACAGCTTACCTCTGATCGTCATTTTGAACAAGCAGGATTTACTAAATTATTGTAAGATTGCATTATATAAAATTTGTTTATGTAACAAAATACATCAGCCAAACTTTTAAATGATTAGAAATCAAAGATCCTAAATGAACTATCAAAAAATCGAGGACATCTTTAACAAAAGAAATTAACTAAAAATAAATATGCCTAAAACCACAGATGCCCTAAAAATCATTCATCAAATCATCGCAGACGATCCCACAATACAAGAACAAATCGCCCTAGAATCCATCAACGCAGAAATCGCACAACTGATTTATGACTCTCGTACAAAAGCTGGATTAACCCAACAACAACTAGCCGACCTAATCCATGTTGAAAAATCCGTTATTGAAGATCTAGAAGACGCTGACTATCAAGACAATCCCCTAATAATGCTGCAAAAAATCGCCACCGCACTCAATCAAAAAGTCAAAATGAGCCTTGTTAGCTAATCTGTTGAAAGCATTCGTTATCAAATTCTGATCCATCATCAAAAAATTGCCAATGAGGAACAAAAAAAATCCCCCGATGAAAACTTAATTAATTACTGAAAAAGAGAAATTAAAGGTTGAGAAAAAAGTTTATCTAGAGCAGAAAAGCGATTAAACAGAGGAAAATAAGCGATGATTTCAAACATTGAAAAACCCTTAAAAGTCAACCCCACCTTAGCCACCTTATTAAGTAGGGAGGCACAATTATTTGTAGGATGGGTTAGCGGTAGCGTAACATAATCGGGCGTTGGGTTTCATGCTTCAACCCAACCTTGTATATTGAGAGAGGTGGTAGACCGTCCCAACCTTGGTCGGAAAAGACCGCTTCGTAGCAAGGGTCACCACCATAATCTCCCTGACAAAACTCGAACAGTCGCCGGGGTCGTGGCGAAAACAATCAATTGTTAAGCTAAGAGACCGGATCGGGCAAGGATGAGTAAAATCAAGGGGATGCTCTCCAAAATAACCATCAATTCTGCTTGCTTTAGTTAGGTTCAATCATGGAAAATATCTCTCAATGGGTAGGCATTGACATTAGTAAAGCGACCCTAGATGTTTACCTCCGTCCGATGGGTAAAGCGATGAAAGTTGCTAACACAAAGGAGGACATATCTAAACTGGTCGAGACCCTAAAATCTTACACGCTCAACCTCATCGTTCTGGAAGCGACAGGAGGTTGAGAAACTGAACTGGTGATTCAATTACAAGAAGCGGATTTACCTGTAGCCTTAATCAATCCCCGTCAAGGAAGAGACTTTGCTAAAGCCACTGGTAAATTAGCCAAAACCGATGCCATTGACGCTCAAATTTTAGCTCATTTTGGCGAGGCAATGCAACCGCAAATATTAGCGGTTGAGTCGGAAGAATCTCGTCAATTGGGCGACTTAATTAGTCGTCGCCGGCAACTTGTCGAGATGCG
>NZ_JASJFF010001056.1:0-4308 GCF_030065435.1 Microcystis sp. M53603_WE2 | reverse complement strand
GGCGTTTTTCCTGACCTTTTGGCATTCTAATTAGGGTTTGCGGCAAAAAGTTTTTCCTAGGGGCAGGGTGTAGGGTGTGGGGTGTGGGGTGTGGGGTTTTACCGATTTTGAGGGGGTCAATTACCTAATTTTCAGGGAAAAAGTCCCTGAATTTCCCTCTAATCACTCCCATATCTGGTACTTTTTGAGGGGAAAAAAGTCCAAAAGTCTTATCCAACAAGGTTTTTAGATTTATTCAGCAAGCCTTAATTAGGGTTTGCGGCAAAAAGTTTGTTGGTGGGGACAGGGTGTGGGGTGTGGGGTGTGGGGTGTGGGGTGTAGGTTTTTACAGCTTTTCATCTGGTCAATTACCTAATTTTTAGGGAAAAAGTCCCTGAATTTTCCCCCCGATCACTCCCAGATATGGTACTTTTTGATTGACAAAAAGTCTAAAAGTCTTACCCAACAAGGTTTTTAGCTTTATTCAGCCAACCCTAATTAATTTCTAAAAAATCTTGCAATTTTCTTAGATAAGTAGGGGCATCTTCTAACATGGGAAAGTGAGCGGTATTAGCCATCTCCACATACTGGATATTATTATTCAAATCCGCCGCCATTTTGCCCATTTTGGCAGGAATAATAATGTCTTTTTCCCCTGATACTAAAAGAGTTGGTACCTTAATCTCAGCAAATTTACCAGGCATAATTTCCACTGCCTTTTTACTCACAGATGTATAAATTGTGCCTAGGACGGCATCGTAATCCGCCGCTAAAAAATCTTCTAAAAAAGCAATTCTTTCTGATTTTGGGATCGATCGATGCAAAAATCTCGCCATAAATAATCGATCGGCAAAAGGTACTTTTAAAAACCAATCATAACGAAACTGTACCACATACTTACCGAATTTATGGAAGGCAGCAAAAGCCGCTTTATTATACTCAAAAATGCCATTACAGGTTAAAACTGCTTTGACCACTCTTTCGGGGTACATAGTAATAAAAAAAGTCGCCACCGATGCCCCCATAGAGTGACTATTGAGATAGATTTTTTCAATTTCCAAACTATCTAAAAACAAGGCCAAATCAAGGGCATATTCTTCTAAATCGTAGGAAAGATCGGGGGATTTTTCCGGCAATTTAGACCGACCAAAACCGCGCATATCGTACAATAAACAATCAAAGCGATCGCAAATTGCCGCAGCAGTTGATCGCCAATAGCGTCCCGATCCTCCCCAACCATGAATAAACACCATCACCGGCTTTTTCTCAACAGATTCCGATTGCCGAATCCACTCGTAATAGTGGGGAACACCGCGAACAGTGATTGTTTTATCGATTATTTGAGTTTTCATGATAGATGTCGTCTTCCAGATTATCCCAAATCTTAGCCAGTGCAGTTTCGCTGACTTTTTGCCAGAAATCCGAGTTTGTCTCCTCCGGGATAAGGGTGACTAAAACCCTAGTACCCTCTGGAATCGGCACGGATTCGAGGAGTTCGATCTGGCCTTCTTTGACGATCGCGGGAACGGTGTTCAGCATGGTTAACCTCGATTTTTCCCCTTAAGCGGATTCTTGACTGGGTAGAGAGGAAGGATGAACCAATAGCTCTGCCGTGGAACGTTTTTCCACCATTTCGCGGGTGATTAAACAGCGTTTCACGTCCTTGCGCGAGGGCAATTCGTACATGACATCGAGCATTAATTCCTCGACAATACCCCGTAGGGCCCGGGCCCCGGTTTTGCGACGATAGGCCTCTTGGGCGATCGCTAGGACGGCATCAGATTTAAACTCTAACTGTACATTGTCCATCTTCAACAGTTTTTGATACTGTTTCACCAAAGCGTTGCGGGGTTGCGTCAGGATAGCGATTAAAGCTTCCTCATCCAGGGGTGACAGTGCCGCTAGGACGGGAATCCGACCGACAAACTCTGGAATCATGCCAAATTTGACTAAATCATCGGGAGTCATTTGTTTTAATAACCCTGCCGCCACCTTATCCTTACTAGCTTGGCCATCTCCTGGTTGAATAAAGCCCATGGATTTTTTACCGAGACGCTGATCGATCACCTTATCTAAACCAACAAACGCCCCACCGCAGATAAACAGGATATTGCTGGTGTCAATCTGAATACAATCCTGATAGGGGTGTTTGCGGCCGCCTTGGGGGGGAACATTGGCGATCGTTCCCTCTAACATTTTCAGTAAAGCTTGCTGTACCCCTTCTCCGGACACATCCCGGGTAATCGAGGTATTTTCGCTCTTGCGGGCAATTTTATCGATTTCATCGATGTAGATAATGCCCCGCTGCGCTTCTTCCACGTCTAAATCTGCCACTTGTAACAGACGCAAGAGAATATTTTCCACATCTTCCCCCACATAACCGGCCTCGGTTAAAGTGGTGGCATCAGCGACAGCAAAAGGTACATCGAGGATTTTAGCCAGAGTTTGAGCTAGAAGGGTTTTTCCCGATCCTGTGGGACCAATTAACAGAATATTGGATTTTTGCAGTTCGATGCTATCTTCTGGACTACCGCCACCGGCTTTTTGGGTTTGGATATCTTTGAGGCGTTTGTAATGGTTATAAACGGCCACCGAAAGCACTTTTTTCGCCTCATTTTGACCAATAACGTAGTCATCGAGGTGTTTTTTAATCTCTCTTGGTTTGGGAATTTGTTCCCAAGTGGTTTTGTTTTGGCCCGATCGCCGTTTGTTGGGACGTTCCTCCACTGGGGCGACCGGACTGGGCGGTTCCATCAATTCCTCATCGAGAATTTCGTTACACAGTTCCACACACTCGTCACAGATATAGACCCCCGGCCCGGCGATTAATTTTCGCACTTGTTCCTGGGATTTGCCGCAAAATGAACACTTGAGGTGGGAGTCGTACTTAGACATAGTTTATTTACAGGGAAGTAACGGGAACGGTAGGATCGGGCAGTTCGGGACGGGAAATCACCAGATCGATTAACCCATATTCTTTGGCTTCGACGGCCGACATGAAAAAGTCCCGTTCGGTGTCGTTAGCGATGCGATCGTAGGGTTGACCAGTGTGGTGAGCCAGCATGGTATTGAGTCTCTGTTTAATATAGAGGATCTCTTTGGCTTGGATGGCGATATCACTAGCTTGACCTTGGGCGCCGCCGAGGGGTTGGTGAATCATGATCCGGCTACTGGGTAGGGACATCCGTTTACCTGCTGCGCCGCCACAAAGCAGGAATGCTCCCATACTAGCGGCTAAACCGAAACAAATTGTCGCCACGTCGGGGCGAATTTGTTGCATGGTGTCGTAGATAGCTAGTCCGGCATAAACGGAACCGCCGGGGGAGTTGATATAGAGTTGGATATCTTTTTCGGGATCTTCTGCCTCCAAGTAGAGGAGTTGGGCAACGATCGAATCAGCGACCTGATCATCGACGGGAGTTCCCAAAAAGACAATTCTCTCCCGCAAGAGTCGAGAATAGATATCAAAAGCCCGTTCACCCATGCCAGACTGTTCGATTACCACGGGTAAAACGTTAGCTAGGGAGTTTCTCCCCGTGTTGGCGTAGATAGCAGGGCGACAATTACTGGTAATTGGGTAGTCAGGTGATCTCGATTCGAGCATAATTTTTTCGGTTCCGCTATCACAATCTTAGGGGTTTTGCTTGGCTGTGGAGCTTTTATTGGCCAATGTTAAGCATCTTTAGCACTTCTGTCCATCTATTATGCCCTAAGTTTCCCCCGGTTGGCAGGAATCGGTTATCAGTTATCAGGAGATGGGGGAATGGGGGAATGGGGGAATTCAACTAATACCCCAACACCCTAAAACCCTAACACCCCAACACCCCAACACGACTGCTAACTCCTTACGGTTATTCTTCCTCAGCCTCAGCTGCCAACACTTCCACTTCGGTGAATGCGAAGGTTTCTTCCGTTTCCTCATCCTCCCTTGTTTCTTCCTCTAGGGAACCTTTGGGGACGAGGGTGATAGTAGCTTTTTCTTTCAGCCATTCCAGGGTGTTTTCTGCCAGCATTTCTTCGGTGATCACCTGTTCCAGACGCTGCCTATCTATGTCGCGATCGGACAATTGGACCATGATTTTAGCGATTTTTTCCGTTACCGCTTCGGCACTGACTTCAATGCCGGCGACTTTAGCCAATTCCTGCACCACGAGAGTCTCTTTCAGACTTTCGATCGCATCGGGACGGGTGTTTTCCCGCATTTTGGGAATATTATCTTTTGTAAACAACTGGTTGACATCTAGCCCCATTTGTTGAAATTCCATGAAGCTTTGGGTCAAAATATGCGTCACTTCCTTTTCGATCAGCGTCTCCGGTAAATCTAAAGTC
>NZ_JASJFF010000070.1:0-5590 GCF_030065435.1 Microcystis sp. M53603_WE2 | reverse complement strand
TAATCTTAATGCTTTTCTTTGCCCAGATATTTGTTGACGATCTAAATTAAATAGCATTCGATAAAGTTGATGACAAGATTGTTGGAGATGACGAATTTTTTCCGATGGGCAAATCACAACAGAAGAAGCGGAAGAATTTAAAAACTTTTTCGCTTCTGGTAGCTCTAAATTTTGGCACAATTGTTGCAGATAATTATCATGAACGTAAAGCTGAAAACGATTGGAAAAGGGATGTTGAAAAATGGAAATTTCTGATTTAGGGGGGACAATCCCAAGATAGTTATTTTCTACTGAGTACAAATTTTGGAAGAAGACGGAATTCACCCGAATAGGAATCGCAAAAACCCACATTTTAGAATGGACTACTCCCACAACATTTATTAAACAATTACGTTGCGATAATTCTAACATCACTTCATCGATGATGATCCTTGAAAGATACCCTTCAAAATGATCACCACTGAGTTGTAAAGCATCTCCGTTGACAAATTCTCGATTCTGAAAATAGCGAGAAAAGTCACAAAAATATTCACTTTTAAAGGTTAATTCCTGAGAATTAATTAAAATATCGGTTTTACTGTCAAAAATAAACATCTATATATAACTATTTGGTTATTGAGTAAAATCAAAATTTTTTTTGCCCATCAATTTAAAAACTTGCGTTTTTTGGATCATCTTAGCATAGAGGACTGAGTAGTATGAGTTACAGCAGAGTTGATTTGTTAATTTTGTCCATCAGTGTAATTCCAGTTAAATCTCTCACTTTTTTCCGTTATCGATTACTAAGGAGATTTCGATGGCTAAACAATATATGCCCCTTGAAGATTGCTCTGGGGCTGCGGTAGTGGGTGGAGAAGTTCCGCAATTACGTCCCCCGGCATTTTCTGATAACTCAAAATATACCACATTTACCTATACCTATTATCCAGAGGGATTGGAAATTTCCGATAGCTATATCTCTTATCCAGGAGAATCAGAAATTTCCGAAGCCCTTGCCAGGGAAATCACTACGTTCGCCGTTCCCCCGACAAATTATCCAGAGGGATTGGAAATTTCCGATAGCTATATCTATTATCCAGGAGGAGCGGAAATTTCCGAAGCTGTTGTTCCTAATATTAGCACTCGTCTCTTCTATGCGCTCAAAGCAATCATAGCATTTTTCATCAGAATGAGCCATGGGCAAGGGGCTTAAACCCTTTGTTGGCAAAACTTGTCGATACCTCAGTAACGTGAAAAGCGCTATAACTACACATCTAAGCCGCCGACATCGTCTTCATCATCAGGAGGGGCTGTAACATTCAGCGTTAATCAAGGAGACCCGATCATAAACTTACTAGGCGGCTCCGGTGGTAAAGAATTTTATGAGGGTGTAATATTGCCAAATGGAGATCTAAAAACTAACTGGCAACTGACTCCTTTTATGAACCTCGCCGTCGTTACCAATTATATTTTTGGTTTCGTCCTCATCGTTTTTGGCAGCGATAGTGCGATCGCAGATTATGTAGAGAGTTTGTAGGGTGGGCAATGCCCACCTTGCATTTAAGGTAAAATAGAGCTAAGGAAGTTAGTAGAGAGAGAATGCTATTTTGCCAGCTATGAGCCAAACTTTACCTAAAACTGTTAATTTCGAGGAATTCGTCCTTTGGCTGCCTGAAAATTCGGGAGTGCGTTATGAGCTACACAAGGGAAATATTATTGAAATGGCACAACCCGCAGGAGAACACGAGGAAATCAAAGGATTTTTAACTGTTAAACTCAGTGGAATAATTGATAGACTAGGGCTTCCTTATTTAATTCCTAACCAAGCGATTGTCAGACCTGCTGGTAAAAATTCTGGTTATTTTCCTGATGTATTAGTGCTAAATCGAACCAAGCTCGCTCAGGAAAAATTATGGAAAAAAGAATCAATCCTTAGGGATGGTGCATCTATCCCTCTGATCATTGAAGTGGTATCGACTAACTGGCGTGATGATTACTACTTAAAATTTGCTGATTATGAAGAAATGGGTATTCCTGAATATTGGATTGTCGATTATGCAGCCTTGGGTGGGCGTAATTTTCTCGGCACTCCTAAACAACCGACCATCTCTGTTTGTCGCTTAGTTGAGGAAGAATATCAAATTCGGCAATTTCGAGACAGAGATATCCTGATCTCCCAGACTTTCACGGAATTAAATCTCACTGTCAATCAGATTTTCTTAAGTCTGTAGGGTGTGCATCGTCCACCTTACTCTTTTCGTTTTTTTCTTCAGTTTGAGTGGTTGATTTTGCCGCTTAAAATCCGCAATTATTGCCTTTATTTGCTCCATCTGCTTGGGTTTTAAGCCATTAAGCTCAATTTATATTATCGCTTTCGTGTTCATGTTATCAAGGTCGTTACTAAGACAAGATCGTAAACTAAGACGCATTTTAAATGAGAGAAATTTTGGGATCCCTATTTATTTTTTTAGTCTGTCCCATAATCGGTGGACTGCCTCTGATCGATTGGATAAATTATCTCGTAACTGGACGTAAATTATCCCAATTAGGTACTGGTAATATCGGTGTAACTGCCGCCTTTTACCATGGGGGTAAATTAGTGGGAATTTTGGCGGTAATTTCGGAAGCAGCCAAGGGAATTATCGTTATTCTCCTAACCCGTTTATTTTTTCCCACCGGCTCCACTTGGGAATTATTAGCTTTAATTGCCTTAGTCATGGGGCGCTATTGGTTAGGAAAAGGTGCGGGAACTACTAATGTTTTCTGGGGATTAATCGTTCACGATTTTGTCGCTGTTTTTCTCACCTCAATCATTAGTGGGATTAGCTTTACTATTTTTCGAGAAAAATCTACGGGTAGATTGGTAGGATTATTTTTATTAGCTTTAATTCTCACCTTGCGCCGTCCCCACGATTCAGGTTATATTATAACTGCCATTGCTTTAGCCTGTTTATTAGGGGCAATTTTTCAAAAAATAGCCGACGATTTAGACTTACCCGAAGCAAGTGTTAACAATGAATCAAAAACTATGTTTCGTTTTTTTCGTGGAGATCGATCGATCCAAACTCTTGATGACAATCTGACGGCCTTAAAAGTGGGACAAAAAGCCGCCACTTTAGCCGATCTTAAGCGTGCCGGTTATCCCATTCCTAGGGGTTGGATTTTACCCCCAGGGGATGATCCACAACCGTTAATAGAATCTCTTCATCCTGATATTAATCATCCCTTAGTCGTGCGCTCTTCCGCTATTGGAGAAGATAGTGAAACCGCTTCATCTGCGGGACAATATACTACAATTCTTAACGTCATCGATCAAGAAAATTTAGCGGCGGCGATTTTAAGTTGCCAAACCTCCTATAATAGTCCTAATGCTGTTAATTATCGACTCGATCGAGGTCAAGAAAACACGGCCATGGCTGTGTTAATCCAAGAACAAATTCGAGGAGTTTTTTCGGGAGTTGCCTTCAGTCGCGATCCGATTAATCCTCTCAGTTTAGATGTAGTTATTGAAGCTTTACCCGGAGATGCCACCAGAGTTGTATCGGGAAGAATCACCCCCGAAAGTTATCGAGTTAATTTAGAAGAAAATATCATTATCGGAGCGGGAGATATTCCCCCGGCTATTATTCAACAGGTAGCTAATCTTTGTCGGCAATTAGAAAACCTTGATCATGGCATTCCCCAAGATATAGAATGGACTCATGACGGACGAAAATTATGGTTATTACAGTGCCGTCCTATCACTAATTTACAGCCAATTTGGACAAGAAAAATCGCAGCTGAAGTTATCCCCGGTGTGATTCGTCCTTTGCCTTGGTCAATTAATCGTCCTTTAACCTGTGGAGTTTGGGGAGATATTTTCCGGTTAGTTTTAGACAAAAAAGCCCTCGATTTGGACTTCAATGAAACAGCGACTTTACACTATCAAAGAGCCTATTTTAATGCTTCTTTGTTAGGAACAATTTTCCGTCGCATGGGATTACCTCCAGAAAGCTTAGAATTCCTGACCAAAGGGGCAAAGTTTACCAAACCACCGTTAACGGCAACTTTGGCTAATTCCCCTGGTTTATTAAAACTTTTAGGACGGGAATTACAGTTAGAAAAAGACTTTAGCCAAGATCAAAAAAACTATTTTATCCCGACGCTCAAAAAAATTAACGCTACTGCCCCAGAAGCTTTATCTTCAGGGGAGATTTTAGAGCAAATTGAGGAGATTTTAACCGTCTTAAAAAAAGCCACCTATTATAGTATTCTTGCCCCTCTTAGCTTCGCTTTGCGTCGCAGTATTTCGCAAGTACCTTTTGAGAGATTGGATAACTCCCAAGCACCAGAAATAGCCTCAATGCGATCGCTATCTGAACTGAGAAAAAATACGCTCGATCGAGATTTTGACTCGGCTTTTTCCCTCTGGTTAGAAACCTACGGTTATTTAAGCGAAGTGGGGACTGATATTTCCATACCGAGATGGCGAGAAAATCCCCAAGAGCTGCTACAACTCCCCTTAGATAGTCCGGGTAATAATAGCCATAAAAAAGTTAAATCTTCCCATACTGTCCAAAAAAGATTAAATATCAAAAACCAAGTGACTGAAATTTACTCCCGTCTTTTAGCTCACCTACGCTGGCATTTTCTCGCTTTAGAAACCCTCTGGTTACAGCAGCAAATATTATCGGAGACGGGAGATATATTTTATCTAAATTACTCAGAAGTTACCCAGTTGGGTCAGAATAATAAAATCGCCAATCTTAAGCAGATTATCCGTCAGCGTCGCCAACAATTCCAAGAAAACTCTCAATTAACCGATATTCCCTACATCGTTTATGGACAACCACCGAAAAGAGAATTTTTAGTTTCAAATTTAACTGCCAAAAAACGCTTACAGGGAATTGCCGCTAGTGGGGGGACAGTGGAGGGACGAATCAAAATTATGCCCAGCTTACAAAATCTAGAAATTGCCCCTAATACTATTCTCGTTATTCCCTATACTGACTCAGGATGGTCCCCTTTATTATCCCAGGCTGTGGGCATTATTGCCGAGGTGGGGGGACAATTATCCCATGGTGCTATTATTGCCAGAGAATACGGAATTCCCGCGGTTATGGATGTGCATAATGCCATGAAATTGTTAAAAGATGGTCAATTAATTCGTCTCGATGGCAGTCAAGGAATTATTGAAATTCTCTAGGCATTAGGGGACAAGCTGTTCGGTATCTAATAAGTAGTCATGCAAAATAAATTTCCTAGTGAAGATAGGCAAGAGGCAAGAGGCAAAAGCTTTATCGAAATGTGTAATTAATTTTGCTTAGGTACTTACCAAATCCTGTTTAAAAGGTATAGGAGAGCAGGGAGCGCCGGAGTTGGGAGAAGGGAGAAAAAAGCTGTTTCCCGACTCCTGAATACTGTCTCCTGAATACTCTCTCCTGACTCCTAAATAATGACTTCTAACCCAATGATAGATGTGGGATTTTTGCGGGAGTCCTATTTTCCGACAGATATAAGCAAAAATTATGTATTAACTCCAAAAACTTGAGAATATTTAAATTAACATTCCGCAATATTTACAAATTCTTAAGAATTAATTGAGAAAGATTTTTATTTAACAACGATGTTA
>NZ_JASJFF010000771.1:0-1239 GCF_030065435.1 Microcystis sp. M53603_WE2 | reverse complement strand
TCAAGACAACGTAAAGACAAAGCAATTAAAGACGCTTTGGCGTTAGTCCAGTCTAATGATTTGGTAGTCTATGAAGCTTTAAAGGTAAGAAACTTAGTCAAAAACCGTAAACTTGCCAAGTCGATTAGTGATGCTTCTTGGTATCAATTCACTGAATGGTTGAATTATTTTGCCAAGATTTATCGGATTGTTTGTGTTGCTGTTCCTCCCCATTTTACTAGCCAAGATTGTTCAGTTTGTGGGACGAGAGTTCAAAAAACCTTAAGCACTAGAACTCATCAATGTCCCAATTGTCAAACAGTCTTAGATAGGGATCATAATGCAGCAATCAACATTCTTAAAAAAGGGTTGCAATATTTGGGAAATCATCTCAACGGTACTGTTGGGCAAACAGAAACCGACCCAAACGCCTTGGGAGAGTCCGACCTCTGGGTTTTCAGTGGAGACATTGAGAATCTAAGTTGTCTCGTTGAACAAGGAATTTCTAACAGCGATGTGGAAAGAATCCCCCGTCACAGCGTAGCTTGACGGTGGGAGTATGTCAATGTAATCTCATGGCGATAGATAGTAACTTTAGGCAAATTAAATTTTTTAACTTTTCTGTTTTCTTATTGCCCAAATTAGCCAGATTGTTGTAAGCTTATGACCCAACTACAACCTGATATATTCGTTAACAATCGTCCCGATACCGATGGAGACGAGGAAGAAGACTACTTCGATTATTTTTATGATGAACCGGGTAGTGAACCGGGGACATTAATTATCGAACCGGATGCCAAACCCTCGCGGATTATTTTAATCGACTACGATGAAGATAACGCCATTCGCAAGGTGGATATTACTCCCAATGCTTGCGCCCCCTATATTGGCACAAATACCGTGTCTTGGATGGATATTCAAGGGTTAGGGAGTGAGACGGTTTTAAAACAAGTAGGGGAAATTTTTAATCTGCATCCTTTGTTATTAGAAGATGTGGTTAATGTGCCGCAGCGTCCCAAGTTAGAAGATTATAACAATCAATTGTTAGTGATTTCTCAGATGGTGCGACTGAAAGAAGATGAAAGCGGTTTTGATACAGAACAAGTGAGTTTTGTCTTGGGAAAACGCTATCTTTTAAGTTTTCAAGAGGAGGAATTACAGGACTGTTTTGAGATAGTCAGAGATCGAATTCGCACTTCCCAGGGACGAGTACGGAAATCGGGGGCGGATTATTTAACCTATTTATTATTAGACACGATT